>CAYRFA010000016.1:0-12445 GCA_964423435.1 uncultured Gammaproteobacteria bacterium
ATGTGTAAATCCTGTCCAGTGGGAGATGGCGCTATCCTCGTGCGGACAATCATAGTTAAACGTATTATAAAATATATTGTATACTTAATCTATGGCTACGCTTACAGAAACTGCCTATCAAACACGGAAATTTATCAATTATGCAATTCTCTCTATCATTGCATATATCATTCTCCGCATTTTGTGGTCGATCTTTGCAGGTGTCTTCATTGCTCTTTTTCCTCCAAAAGCGCCGCCTCCTAATCATGCATTTGGAAAACTCCCTGCTATAATATTTCCTAATCCTATTGCAACACCTGCAGCAGAACTGACGTTTCAACTTGAGACAATTGAAGGATCAGTTCCTAGAGCTTCAGAATCCGCAACCGTGTATTTTATGCCTAAAAACGCACCAAATCTCCTGGCTCTCACCAATGCAACGGAATTTGCAAGGCGACTTGAATTTATCAAAGATCCGATTCAGGAAACAAAAAATATTTACCGGTGGGAAGACGCTGATAGTCCACTTCGGATGCTTCGTTATGATATTGTTTCTAAAAATTTCATTTTACGCTATCAATTTGAAAAAGACATGGGATTATTTAGCGAGCGAACGGTACCCATTGAACAAGTCGCGAAATCTGAGGCGAAAAATATGCTCCAAACATATAACCTTTATCCAAAGGATTATGAAGAGGGAACTACAATCGTACAATATTTAAAACTCATCGGAGATAAACTAACAAAAACAACGAGTCTGAATCAATCTGACAGCATTCGCATTGATTATTTCCGCGCTCCCATCGGAAATACTCCAATCGTCAATGCATATCCAGATGAAGGACTTATTTCATTTGTATTTTCCGGATCTAAAAATATAAAAAAACATATTCTTCAATTTGCCTACACTCACTGGCCAATAGATTATCAAACAACTGCAACGTATGGACTTAAACCAAGTAGCACCGCCTGGAGTGAACTGCAATCAGGACGTGGGTATATCGCGCGCTATCCTAAAAAGGGAACTGTTGCTCTTGTCCGTGACGTCCATCTTGCATATTACGAATCCATTGAACCGCAAACCTACATGCAGCCAATATTTGTCTTTGAAGGAGATGACGGATTCTTGGCCTATGTCCCCGCCGTCGCTCCCCCGTGGATAGAAGAAAAGTAACAATTACGGTGCTTTGAAGTCCTGCCACTCGTAATTTCCAAATACCCAATCAATAAGACGAATTGTATCTCCAAAGCGATCACGGCTATGAAGAACGACAATAATAATTCTCCGGCTTCCCCGTTCAACTAAGGTCACTAAATTTTCGCCTGCCTCCTCAGTCCACCCTGTTTTAATACCCGCTACCCCCGGAATTTTTCCAAGTAATTGATTCACATTACTCAATTTATGAAAATAGGTATGCGTCACATCAGAAATGGTAATTTGAGGAATTGCAACCATTTTTGCAAGAATCTTGTTTTCAAGCGCCACATCCGCGAGCCTGGCTAAATCCTCCGCAGTCATATAATGAGAAGGATCATCATACCCAACAGGATTGGTAAAATGACTCATTTGCAAATGCAGATCCTGTGCCTTTTTATTCATAGCCACAATAAAAGCATTGAGTCCCCCGGGATATGCATTTGCAAGAGCGTAGCCCGCATCATTTCCCGACTGGATAAGCATGCCATAAAGCAAATTTTCAACAGTGATCTTTTCTCCTTTCACAAGACCTATGGTTTGTCCATTATTTTTTAGTTCTCCTACGGTGACAACATCATCCAGGCTCATAGAATCCAAAACAACAAGCGCTGATACTATTTTTGTTGTTGACGCAGGAGGAAGCTGCATAGTACTGGCTCTACGAAATAAATACACCCCTGATACCGCATCTTGGACAATAACAGATGTCGCTGATAGCTCATTAATTGGATAAAAACCGGTTCTATTGACCGGATACGGAGCAGGAGTTGGTCTTATACTTAATTGATTCCACAATTTAAGTCCTCCCCCAAATCGAGCCGTTGAGTAATAATTTTGTCCAGGGTACCAAAGAAAAAAAAGAATAAAAACAACAAGCAGGAGTATCTTGTCCCACTTCTTGAGCCACCACGACTCTTTTATTTTGGAAATTACGGCAGATACTCTCATGATAATTATTTCGTGAATTCCCCAACGATTGGTTTTGCAACTTTCTCAAAATCTGTTTCTTTCATCTGTATTGATTTCGTATGCTCCCCAGCATTAAATACAATCTCTTCGTTCTCCCGAAGCCGCTGGTCAACATACAAAGGTATTTGAAAAATGTTACCAAACGGTGGCACTGCACCTATCAGTACACAGGTTACCTGTTCAACTTCCTCACTTGTTGCCATACGAAGATCTCGTACCTGATAGAGCTCCTTAAAACCTTTTGTATCAACTTTCATATCTCCTGGCACCACAACCATGATAGGGTTTCCATCTGCATACATAATGAGCGCCTTTGCCCCTTGATGCATATTTGTATTTCGAACTTTTGCAGCATCCTGGGACGTAAATACTGCCTCGTGTTGGTATGTTTTGTATATAATGTGGGATTCATCAAGCAAGGTCGTAATATCTTTAAACACAGATGTCTGTTTTACACGTTTACGCAGTGTTATTCCAAGTTCCATTAACTGTTCATCGCTAACCGCGCTTGGAGCATCCATGACACTGGTCTGTCCGCTTGAGGTCTGCGGGAAAGCCTGAACATCTTTAATGGACGTTTCACCTGTTAAGCACATCAAAAACCGCTCAATGCCAAGTGCAATCCCGCCGTGTGGCGGGACGCCATAAGAAAATGCTTTCAACATGTGACCGAATTGTTTTTCAATTTGTTCTTTTGTATGCCCAATTGTTTCAAAAACCTTTGTCAAAATTGCTGGATCAGTACTCCTGATACTTCCCCCTCCCGCCTCGTACCCATTCCAGACAAGATCGTATTGTGTGGTCAAAATTCCTTCAACCTGACCTTTCAGGAATGCGTCTTTGTGTTCTTGTTTTGGATCTGAAAAGGGATTATGTGAATATGTCCATTTCCCTTCTTTGTCTTTTTCAAAAAACGGAAAATCAACAACCCATGCAAACGCATGAATTCCTTTCTTTTTCTCCTCCTCACTCCGAAGATCAAATTTATCAGCGCCATATTTAGCTATCGCATCTTTATAGGAAATAACAGGGAATGGTTTTTGTTTAATCGTTCCTCCTAAAATCTCAACAACACTCGTAACCATCTCTTCAATAATGTTCATCACGTCTTCCCTCTCAACAAAACTCATCTCGAGATCAAGTTGTGTGTGCTCAAATCCTCGGTCGGCACGCAAATCTTCATCACGAAGACATCGTGCTATTTGAAAGTACCGTTCAAACCCAGCGACCATCAATAATTGTTTGTATTGTTGCGGAGACTGCGGAAGGGCATAAAAATTCCCCGGCTGCATGCGAGAGGGCACAAGAAAATCTCGTGACCCTTCAGGAGTAGATTTCGTTAAAAGCGGGGTCTCAATTTCAGTAAATTCATTTTTGAATAAATACTGACGTATTAAATCAACAACTTTTGACCGAAGCCTAATATTTTTCTGCATTCTGTCTCTTCGAAGATCGAGATATCTATATTTGAGTTTAATTTCTTCATTAATATCCCGTCCGTCGGTATCTAAAGGAAACGGCAACTCCGTTGCTTTAGAAAGAATGGTGATGGTCTGGGCTTCAATCTCAACAGTTCCTGTTGCAATCTTTGTATTGATCATTGCTTCCGGACGTTTCTTCACAACTCCTGTAATTTCTACGCAATCTTCTGGTTTGGTATCAGCAAGACTCTTGTTGGAAACAATCTGCACAAGTCCAGTTCTATCACGCAAATCCAGAAACATAATCTTTCCATGATCCCGCCGAGTACTAATCCAACCGGATAACGACACGGTTTCACCAATTTTGTTTACGACATCACCAATCATAGTTCTCATACTATTATTGATTGTAATAAGAATAGACCTTAATAACAAGAACTTACTCTGAAGTAGATGGCCTTAAATCTCGAAGCTTTATTTGCAATGTTGAATTTCCGTTCCATGTATTCATATCTATTGTGTACGCAACATCAACTGTCATACCCTGTTTTATTTTCCCATACAACTCGCCTAATCCGAATCCAACAGCGTCAAATGATGATAATTTCAACTTCAGATGATTCTGTTTAGCGCCAATGAGGCGAATTGATTCAACAGTAACCTTTCTTGTTGCAAACACTGGTTCTGGATTACCAAGACCAAAGGGTGCGAAATCTTGAATCTTTTCATATAACGACGACTGGATAGTAGACAAAGGTATTTCCATATCTATGGTTATGGATCTTACTAGTTGAGATTCCTTAATATTCTTTTCTGCGGCACCCTCGACTTCTTTTGTAAATTTCTTAATATTCTTTGTCTCAATGGTAAACCCCGCTGCCATCGGGTGACCTCCAACATCAACAAGGAGTGAACTATGATTTCTTAAAAATGAAATAATATCAAACCCAGCTATAGATCTAACGGATGCTTTTGAAATAATTTCTCCAACAGAAATCACAATAGCTGGGCGATAATATTCTTCAACCAGCTTCCCGGCAACAAGTCCGATGACACCTTGATTATAGGAAACATCAGACACCACAAGTATCTTTGGAATGGTCTTTACGTCTTTCTTTTTATACACATTTATTGCATGAAGAGTTGTATCAATGGTCAATTGCTGCCGTTCGCTGTTTGTTATATGTAATACCTGCGCTAAACTTGTTGCCCTATCAGCATTTTTTGTACAAAGAAGCCGTAATGCATCAAGTGCGTGTTCGAGCCGTCCCATTGCATTGATTCTTGGAGCAAGGACGTGAGACACATCAGACGTTGTTATTTCATCTTGAGTAATTCCAGCGTCTTTTAGAAGTGCTATAATTCCAAATCGTTTTGTTTTTTTGAGTTCTTTTAAACCATATACAACTATTGATCTATTAGCTCCAACGAGGGGTACCATATCCGCAATCGTGCCGATAGCACAAAGCGCAAGAAGATCCCGCGATTTTTCTTTGTTTTTGAATAGAAGCATATTGACCAAAAACCATGAAACTCCTGCTCCTGATAAATTGGTTGTATGGATAAGGGGACATTTGGGGTACTCTTTTGGTTTCACATGATGATCTGTCACCACAACATCTACCCCGAGTTTTTTTGCATACGCAACCGGAAGTACAGCGGTTATTCCATGATCAACAGTGATAATAAGCGTTGGATCAAATTCTTTTTGCACCCGGTCAATACCTTTTTCGGATAGTCCATACCCTTCATCCACCCGATGCGGAACATACGGCATAACACGGGCCCCTAATTCATATAATGCTTCCCACAGGATTGCTCCTGCGGTAATACCATCAGCATCGTAATCCGTATACACAACAATAGACTCTTTTTTTTTAATTGCTTTCTGGATTCGATCAAAACTACGTTTTAATTCTTTTATGTTTATTCCAACGTCAATAGGAGTTAAAGTAACTGGATCCTTGGGATGAAGAAAAACTTCACGATCTTTTTTTGCGATCCCTCGATTTTTTAACAATACCTCAATAATGTCATCAACTGTATTCGTACTCATTCCTAAAATATTCCAATTTTTCATGCAGTTAGTATGATATGATAAGAATCATGATAATGCTACCCCCAACTGTCCAAACAGTCATCAGTACTCTTCAAAAAAAGAATCACGAAGCCTATGTCGTCGGCGGATCAATACGGGATCTTCTGATGGGAAAAACGACCAAGGGATGGGATCTAACAACCAGCGCAATACCGGAACAAATTCTTAAACTTTTTCCTGATAGTTTCTATGATAATCAATTTGGAACAGTGGGGATAAAAATATACACCACTTCGCCAAAGGCTACGCGGGGAGCAGCCGAAAAGATTGAAGATATATTTGAAATAACAACGTATCGAAGCGAAAAAGGGTATAAAGATCACAGGCATCCGGATACTGTCATTTGGGGAAAAACACTTAAAGAGGATCTTTCTAGGCGCGACTTTACCATAAACGCAATTGCCTATGACGGGAAAGAAATAATTGATCCATATGATGGACAAAAAGATATTGCAAATAAGCTCATTCGTGCAGTTGGAATTCCTGATGAGCGTTTTGATGAAGACGCTCTTCGGATGATGCGTGCAATAAGAATAGCAAGCCAGTTGGGATTTCAAATTGAACAAAAAACCGCAGACTCAATAGTAAAACACGCATCCCTCATAATAGAAATTTCAAAAGAACGTGTCCGAGATGAACTTCTAAAAATACTCGTAAGCGACTATGCCGCTGACGGAATATTGCTTTTGAAAAATACAGGACTTCTTACTCATATCCTTCCAGAATTTGTTCCAACATTTACAACAGAACAAAAAAGTCCAAAACGGCACCATCTGTATGGTGTCGGTACTCATTCCATTAAAGCCATGGAAGCATGCCCCTCCAAAGATCCAATTGTAAGATTTGCAACCCTCATCCATGACATTGGAAAACCACAAACATTCCATAAAGATGAGACTGGACTTATCACATTTTATAATCATGAAGTAGCGGGAACGAAACTCGCCAGAGTCATTGTTGGACGTCTTCGGTTTTCAAAAAAAGACAGCGTTCGTATTCTTACGCTTATCAGGTGGCATCAATTCAGTGTTGATGAGAGACAAACAGATAGTGCTATACGACGAATTATCCGACGGGTTGAAAAAGAGAATCTCCAAGACATGCTGGCCCTTCGCATTGGAGATCGGCTTGGAGGAGGAGCGCAAGAATCATCCTGGAGACTGGAGCTATTTAAAAAACGGCTGGAAGATGTCCAGAAACAACCATTCTCAATTAAAGATCTCAAGGTAAACGGGAATGACGTCATGGAAATATTAAACTGTCGTCCAGGACCAATTGTAGGAACAACACTTTCCGATCTCTTTACCCAAGTTGAAGCAGGAACACTACTCAATGAGCGAGAACTGCAACTTGCAAAGCTTCGGGAATTAAAAACAAAAGCTTCTTAATGATGTTTTTTCTTTTCTTCCAACCTATTCCACAAAAGGAGTATTGGGGTAGCAACAAACGGTGAAGAATAGGTACCGGTGATGGTACCAATGAGGAGTGCTACCGCAAACCACCTGACTGTCTCCCCGCCCATAAGAACAAGCGCAAGCAACATAAATATGATAGTGAAAGAATTAATGAGCGACCGACTCATGGTTTCGGTAAGCGCTATATCAATAACATCGGCAAATGGTGCATTGGGGCTTCGTTTCCTGTATTCCCTGATCCTATCAAAAATAACTATCGTATCATGCACGGAAAAACTCATGGTGGTTAAAAATGCAGTCATAAATAGTGTATCAACTTCAACGCCAAAGAAATGTCCAAATAATGAAAACGACCCAAAAACAACCAACACATCATGAATGAGCGCGAGCACCGCTGCAACGCCACTTTTCATATCTTTAAATGCATATGCTACATAGAAAAGAATTGCAATCACCGCAAAAATTGCAGCAACAACAGATTTAAACAGGAGTTCACTTCCAAGTATTGGCCCAATGGTGTCATTGCGAAGAATATCCATTGGTTCTTCAGATTTAGCTTGAAGGGCTACAATAAACTTTGAGATTTGTTCTTCCGAGACTTGTCCTATACGAAATAAATAGGTACCTCCATTTTGTTTTTGCATAGAAAGAACCGGAATTTTTTGAGTTTTTATTGCATCATCAATCGATGTTTGTTCAATAGGATTTTGAGTCTTAATTTCCAATACCGATCCTCCGGTAAAATCAACAGAAGGTTTAACTCCGTTTTTCACGAGAGAATACACTCCTGGAATTAACACGAGAGCAGATATCATCACATATATCCAAATATATTTTGTAAAACGAATCATAAATTATTTTCCTTTATAAAACATTCTAATTAATGTTCTTGTTACCACAATTCCGGTAAATAGACTCGTGATTACTCCTAAAAAGAGGGTTGCAGCAAACCCTCTCACTAAACCAGAGGTAGGAAGAAAAGGCCAATTACCCGGATTAAAAAGAATGATTGATGTAATAATGGTCGTAAAATTCGCATCCCTTATACTTTCCCATGCTTTTCCAAATCCGAGCTCCATCGCTATCTGCCATGGTTTACCTCTTCGAAGCTCCTCTTTATACCGTGAAAAAATAAGAATATTGCTATCTACTGCCATACCAATTGATAGAATAAATCCTGCAATACCAGGAAGCGTCAACGTCACTGGAATAAACCGGTATAAAAACAGTGTAATAAGCCCATACATGCAAAGCGCAATATCAGCTAAAAATCCAAGCCAACCATATTGCACAATCATAAACGCGGCAACAAGTCCAAGACCAATCATCCCAGCTCGAACACTTTTAGTAACTGAATCTGCTCCAAGCGATGCTCCAATGGTCCGCTTTTCAACTATTTTCACTGGTACCGGTAAAGCTCCAGCATTTAACTGAATTGCGAGTTGTTTGGCTGCGTCAACAGTAAAACTTCCAGTAATGACAGCCTGTCCATCAGCTATTTCCGTATTGACCGTCGGGTCAGTTACAACAATGTTATCCAAAAATATCGCGAGACGTTTTCCAATAAGACGTTTCGTCACGTCTGCAAACTTCTTAGATCCTTCGGGAGTAAATTGAATACCAACTTCCGGCTCTCCAGATTGAGCATTAAATTGAAGTAATGATTTTTTTAAATCTCGACCAGTAATTCCGACTGCCACAGTGTTTTCGATTGTTGGAATAACAAAACCGCTCTCTGTTGCGATCGGTTCCTTGATATGTTCACGAAATTCAAGTTGTGCTGTTTGACCGACCAATGCTATTGCTTCATTAGTATTTGTTACTCCTGGCAGTTCCACAACAATTCTATATTTTTCTCCACTTAGGGCGGTTTGAATAACTGGCTCTGATACACCAAAAAAATTGACTCTTCGCTCAATCACTTGCTTTGCTGATTCAAGGGAATCTTTACGATCAACCTGAGGAATGGTTGTCATATCTGCTTCAAGTGTCAGTTGGGTTCCCCCTGCTAAATCCAAACCTAACCGTGTTTTAAAATCTTTTTTGATATGAATCCCAACAATAGTTGTATCAATAGCTGGAGGATTAATTGTAAATGTTTGACTTTTCCCAAAAAAAGGAATGGTAAGTTTATAGTTCTCGGGAAGGTCCACAATGATAAGAATCATTGCAAGAATAACAAGAATACTAAATACTTTTTTGGTTTGCTTCATAGGATACTATTATTCCACTAGTTCTTCTTCGTCACCTACTATCATGACGCGAGAACCGGAAAGAATTGATAAAACAAATGGATCACGACGGCGTTTTCGAAATGCAAATTCCTCTTCTGACATAACAGTATAATTCAGTTCCCGTTCACGCCTAACTTCTTCCGCTTTGACCAGTTGTCCGAGTTCAGCTAATACGACACTTCCCACAATAAGCATATCTACATCTGTTGGCGATTTCCGTTCCCTTCCACGCAAATATCTTCCGGACATCATAACAAATTTAAGTTTACCTAATTTTGCTTTATGTTTTAAAATATCAAATCCTAAACCAGATGTTTTCCCAATTAGCTCAAGGAGTTCGTAATATAATGGATATTCTTTACGGAATGTATAGAAAAGCCTATTTGCACGATGTTCTTTTGACACCATGCCCGCTTCTTCCATATGAGCAAGCTCTCTTCTTACCGCATTTATTTCTTCACCAATTTTCCTGACTATATCTCGAACATGAAAAATTGTCCCAGGGTGACTTAAAAAAAGCTGTAACATTTTCACGCGGACGCGTGAGATAATAATATCTTCAAGCAGCATACTGCTCCTTTCGACGGGCAGTCATCAATAGGCAACCGTTGTTCCAATTGGTAGCATTTCTACCCAAATCTGACCCCGGGTAAACGTAATTTCTTTTCCAGACGGATCCGAAAACACGGTTCGTGCGGTACGATCCAACTTTTGCCAGGTTATTTTTGTCGCTACTCCATCTTGAAATAATAGTCCATTTCCTGATCCAATGTTCGTATACAGCAAATGCATATGATCATCCACGGGTCCGGTTTCTTTAGCAAACATGACAACAATTGCTTTGGCTTGTAATTGTTCTTCTGTTTCTAAATCCGCATGCGCTACTCCTCCGTTTTCCCGAAGATATGCATTTTTCACTTTATCATACGTCCATTTCACTCCGTATTCCTTTTCATATCCTTTCCAGGCAACAAATGAAATCGATATTGCCGCTCCACGATCTGCCTCTTTCGCATCATCTTTAAAGACCCACGGTTCATATTTTTTATCCCAGGAAATTCCTTTGGAATCCACATTCGTCCAACCACGCGTTGCAGCAAGAGCGTACAATTTGTCTGTTTGACACACCATGGTATGTTCTGTAGCCACTGGATGATCAAGCCGATCATAATTTCTGTAACACGTTGGAAATGAAATGCCGAATTGATCCATATCTTTAATACGATACTGATCTATTTGACACAATGCTTTTGCCCGCTCATCAACCGTGTCATCTTCACACCTTCCTGCTCCACCGACGTGGTTATATAATGCGTCATATTCAAGTACCCAGGGAAGAAAATATGTACGGGCACTTCGGACTGGCGCCAAACTTACATTTCCCGCTGCTATTCCACAGTAAAATATTCCCATGAATCGCGACACACCACCTTCAGCAACTGCTTCGTAAACAATATCAGCAAGCGCAAGTCCTGATTGAGGACGGGCTTCTGCATGATTTTCAATCATGACAGCCAGTGGTCTACGCGTGTCCCATGTTGTTTTTTCTTGCTTGGTATACATTTTTCCATTAATTGGACACATTTCAGTTCTTGGAATTGCAGGATCAACCATGAAACTTTTAAGTGGCTTTGTTGTCTTATCATTAATTTTTATTGCTGATTTTTTCGTATTGGTTGCTCCGCCAGAATAACTAAAAACTGCGGTCGAAACCCCTGTTGAAATTAGGTAGATAGCGACAGCGAGTATTCCATACATCCACAATTGTTGTTTTTTCATACGCCTCCTACTGGTCGTGCTTTTTTTATAGCTAATTGCTCTTCTTTGGAAAGCTCAACATCTTCAGATTTTCCAAGTTTAATATGTTTAATATACCACCGATTACCTGTTCTCGCATAGAGAGAGGTCATAACAATTCCATTTTCTTTCCCATCAAGAATTGCTATCGTAAAACTCTGACTTCCTCCGGTATCTGAAAATGGATTAAACCTGACAATTCCTAAGCGTTGCAGATGTAATGTTCCGTCTTTGGATAATTCATCTATTGTTCTGTAAATCGATTGAATATCCTTTCCTGTTTTCTCGTATTTCCCAATAAGCTCCCCAAGAACTTCGCTTAACGTTGTTGAGGTAATCCCTCTTGTTAGCTTGTTGTAATGAGAAATCATTCGAAAAACGACAACCGTGAGAATGGATGTCCAGATAAAGACAATAGCTATGGATATATATAATAAGGAAGTGTCATTGAATACCATTTGTATTCATCATAGTAGTATTTTTTTGTGCTTTTTGTCAATGAGAAAGATACGCAAGATAACGAGCTGAGTTGACAAGTGCGCTGAAGCTGTGTTACCCTCATCTAGCCTCAAATGCTATGCCGAAGAAAACTAAAAAAGCAAAATTGATTGCCGAGTATCGAAGAAAACTCCAACAATTGGAAGGCACTCCTATTCAACCAACCATTCATACAACCGTTGATCCCGTACCATCAACTGCTTCAGAGTATATTCTTCCAAAGAATATTTCAAAACAAGATGGCACACCAACCGCAATCGCTCTACCGGTAAGCGAATTTTTGGGAATCAAAAAAGATTTAATAAAAACCGTCATTGTAATTTGTATATTTTTTAGCATTGAAGTAACACTCTGGAAATTATTTGGATAATATTTTTATGAAGGGGGGTGAAACAACACTATGGCAACAATGTATTGTGTAAAATGTCGAGCAAAGCAAGATGACCCAAAAGCAGTCCCAGTGACACTCAAAAACGGTAAACCAGCAATGAAAGGCAAATGCCCGAAGTGCGGAACCGGAATGTTCAAAATTGGTAGTTCAAAGTAACCCCTCAAGGGGTAATAATCTGCCTTTTGGCAGGTTTTTACGCGTAAGAATATTCTGCCTCCCCCTCATCAATCTGGTGAGGGGGTTTTCGTATTTGTGGTATACTTGCCTCACGCGCTGGGACAACGTACCTTTGCCCTGAGAGAAATCGAATGGGAGGAAAGTCCAGACAGCAGAATATAGAGGACTCCCTGAAAAGGGTGACCATGTAATATGTGCGCAAGCACACTAATACATGGCTGGTGCCCTGTTTTCGAAAGACGATGGGGACGATTCCTGAATTAACAGG
>CAYRFA010000016.1:12455-12914 GCA_964423435.1 uncultured Gammaproteobacteria bacterium
CAGGATGAGAGAGCCACAGAGACGAACGTATTTCTACAAATCGCAAGGTTTACGAAGTACGAGTGAAACGAGGTAATCCCACTTGCTGCAACCGACGACCGGTCCGTTATGAGCATATATTCGCCAGGACCAAAGTATGCGGGCACAAGAGAAATGAAGGTATGAAATAACAGAATCTGGCTTACAGTTGAACTAGCGCGTATATAAAAATCATTTCTTCGAACTATTTGTGATACTGATGATGAGTTCCTGAATAATAAGAAGAATGGGAACCGCAAGGATCGCCCCAACAACTCCACCTAGCCGTGCACCAACTAAAAGTGAAACGATCGTCACAAGTGGGTGAAGTCCAACGCTGCGCTTCATAACAAGAGGAATAAGAATATTATTTTCAATCTGTTGAATAACAATATATAAAATAGCGGTATACAGTCCATATAAAGGAGAAATACCAAGAGC
>CAYRFA010000017.1:0-12788 GCA_964423435.1 uncultured Gammaproteobacteria bacterium
CACTTAAACGTGCAGGAAAACCAGAAGAAATCGCAGCAGCGGTTGTGTATTTAGCGAGCGAAGAAGCTTCATACACGACAGGAGCCACACTCTATATTGATGGCGGTTGGACAGCGAGCTAAAGAAGCACTGCAACGGTGATATTCCAAAACATGTGAATTAGGATAGGAATTACAAGAGACTTGGTCTGAAGATAAAAAATACTATTAATGATCCCCAAAGAAAGGGTTGTCCAGAAAAAAAGAATGAGTGTCGGACCCTGAAATTTAAGTGTGGTTACGAGTATAGGAATATGAAAAGCCATAAACATGAGTGTTGCTACGATTATTGCAAACCATACTTTTTTCGTTTGAGTAAGTAGCCTGGAAAAGAAAAATCCTCGACAAAGTAATTCTTCGGAAAAGGAAGTTACGAGAGAAAGAATAAACATATACAAAACAAATGGCTGCATGACAAAATTCCCATGTTTAGAGATATTTACCAGTATTCCTTCGCCTACAAATATTGCGCTCACTCCAAGTCCAATAAGAAGATTCTTAAAAAAATGACGACTCGTAAGACCAATTGTTGCAAGCGAAGCTTTCTCTTTCTTCAAAACATACCAAATAACAGGAAGAACAAACACAGTCGGCTTAAAAATAAATTCATCCGTCCATTCAGGGAACGTAAAAAAGTAGCGATAGAGCGCCCAAAACAATAGTTGCCACGCCCAAAATTGGAATATCCATTCGGTGGTTGTCCAACTTGCTGGTTGCACTTTCATAAAAATATCGTATCACATTGTTATCTATGTTGAACATGAGTTCTCGCAACACATATTT
This sequence comes from uncultured Gammaproteobacteria bacterium, assembly GCA_964423435.1. Lineage (GTDB taxonomy): Bacteria > Patescibacteriota > Microgenomatia > UBA10105 > UBA927 > CAIJMI01. Next base: position 822 of record CAYRFA010000017.1, read on the forward strand.
CCATTGCTTGGATAAGTGTTTGTATGCACGCAAGCGCTTGCTCTTTAGCAAGTAATCGAAAGTCACTCGGAAAATAATGAAATACAAGATTTCTCCCCTCTCTCCATGCATGCCACAATGCTTCGGCAAGCTCTGCACCATAACGGTCGCGAAGTTGTCCGTACGCACTTCGCTTACCAAGTCTTCTTGTTAGATTTGGACTTAGAACTTTTCCGATACGGAAATGATTGCTACGATAATCACGTTCAACGATGATACCTAAATCCCGAAATACATCTTTCAAAAATCCTTCGTAGAGTTTTGCGTACGGAAAAACAAGATAAGAATAATCTGTTGGATCCTGGTCTTTATGAATTGCACTATCTGCAACAAGAAATGCTCCATCGTCGGCAAGTATCCGTTCCTGGTCAGATAAGTAATTCCAAAGGGGTGATCCGTGATCAATCATACTGTTTTACCAACGGATAAAAATAATCGTTTCAATACAAAATACCAACACTGATGCGTATAAAATGATGCGTTGTACTTGGACTGGTACTGGATCTGCAAACATGCGGTACCACGAATGTAAATTTTTCATGATGGTCCACTCTCCAATTTGCCACAATAATATTGTCAAAAAGATTGATAACACAAGTCCAATAGCGAGCATGCTTCCTGAAGAGGTAATGACAAAAAGACTGACAATGGCAAAGAGTGTTACAAATACCATAGTCCGAAACGGAGAAGGTTGGACAGAAAAAATTACTTCTGCAAAATCAAGAAAATATAATCCAAATGCTCCACCAGCAAGAAAAATGAGGGTTGAAATAGTCGGGTGAATCCACCACTTAAAAACAGAAATGAGAAGAAGATAAATGATTGATGTAATAAGAAAGGTGCTCGATTTACGTTTCAGTATTTCTTTCACTTTGTCCATACATGTATTGTAGCACCCTACTACGGATTTGTTTTCCGCAGTTCTTTCATTTTCCACATAAAAAGTCTACCCTTACTTGTTGCGTTTGCGTCTTTGACAAATGTGAGAGCCTTTTCCAATATTGCCCGAGGAATGGTTTTTGCAAGACGAATATACAATGACTTATGTTTGTAATCATCCAAGGTTTCAGCGAGATAAATGCCATATTTTTGAAATTCACGGGAAATATATTTATCCTCAATGGGGTTAAAGGTAAGTAATATATCGCCAATTTTCTTCGGTGTTTGCATACTAGTTAAATCGGTCCATGGCGCGATCTGTTCCTTCAGTAAGAGCTATCCGAACCGCCTCTGTTCCATTTTTAATGAGGTGTTTGAGTGTTCCCGCTTCACCACGTGTAAATCTGGATAACACGAAAGAAATATCCCATTTATGCCTCCCGTGCTGCGCCCGACCAGCATTTCCTTTTTCAATATGTGACGTATCACTGTCTCCGGTACTAAATAATTTTCCTCTTCCAATACCAAGTCTAAATCTTACAAATTGGTCAGTTTTTAACTCCATTATGATGGACCCTACTCCACGGTGTCCCGCACTCCCACCTTTTTCCCGAATTCTAATCTTGCCGAGCGGCAGATCAATATCGTCATGAACAATCCAAACATCAGATGGAACGCATTTATAAAAATGCATAATAAATGATACTGCCAATCCAGAACTATTCATAAAAGTAATGGGTTTAACGAGAATAACATCCCCTATTTTAGCAATCAGAGCCTTAAATTTTTCTTCTTCCTTCCAAATCATTTGTTCTCGTGAAAGTTCTTTGGCCAATTTTTCAATGACCATGAACCCGATGTTATGCCGCGTATCTTGATATTCACTCCCCGGGTTTCCAAGTCCAACAATGAGTTTCATATAGTGGTCCCTCCAATAAATACTATAAACACCACTATCTTGCTTTGCAAGACAAGTGGTGTCATAGAATAGATATCGGCCGACATCTATTACTTCATTTTTGCAAGCTGCTTCTCTGCAAGGTCTCCAATATATGGAACTTTATACATTTCACCTTGAAACGCTTTCCACATACAAACGATCCAGAAAATAAATGCTGCAAAAGACAGGATAAGTCCGATAAGCCAGCCTAAAATTGGGATAAATCCCAATACGATATTTGCAACAAACATACCACCGAAAGCGATTGTTGATTGCATAGCGTGGAACCTCACGAATTTACTGTCTTTTTCAACAAGTAAAAAGATGACTCCAGTGATAAAACCAAGTAGATACGATGCTGCTGCCATCAAATTTTCATTTCCTCCGTTGCTTTTCGCCATTTTGATATCACCTCCAATTCTTATTACTAGCGTACCATGATTTCTTTTTGAAGGTCAATATGAAAACTTAAAATATCCCTATTTGAACGCCAGTTGACGAAACGAGTTCTTTATCTTTCTCGCTTTTCCAGATTTTAACAACTCCAAAGACGCCATCGTAGCCGGGATCAATAACAATATCGCCAGATCGAACCTTTTTTATTCCATCAGCTATTTGAGGAGTTGACACTGCCGCAACTGTATCGAGATTTTCATCCATAAGAATATGGAATTCGTTTTGGCAATTTGCGATTAGTTTATCATAGTAAACTGCAACTTTAGGACTTGCGACTGGACTTCCAATTGCTTCACTAATTATTTCAACTAAGGGCACGAGCATGGTAAATGGAGGACGTTTGGATTTGGAATTGTTTTTTTGGTATTCTCTGGTTGCAAGTTGTGTAACGCGCTGCATTACTCCCTGCGTGAGCGGTTTCCCACACACAGAACATGTTGTTCCTTTTGCTTTGACTTCATCGGGAGTTAGCCTGATATGGCAATCGCGGTGTCCTGTGAAATGATATTTCCCTTCTTCCGGATAAAATTCAATTGTTTTAACGATGTGTGGTTTTGTTTGGTCGTTCTGATAATTTTGTAATGCCAAAGCAATTTGTGAAAACGTCAGTTCCGGCAATTCAAACACGGTTGCTTCCCGTCCCAACTTGGGACCGCTATGCGCGTCAGAAAATGACACGATGGAACGCGTATCAAGCTCTCCGACTGTCCAGTTCATATCCGGACTACTGGAAAGTCCTGTTTCAATTGCGTAAATATGCTTTTCATACGCTCCAAATGCTTCCTTTAGACTGTCAAAGCCACCCATGGATCCAAACACAGAAAACCATGGTGTCCATACGTGAGCTGGAATAATGAGCGCCTGGGGTTCAATGGATAAAATAAGTTCTGATAATTGAATAAGAGAAAAACCGAGGATTGGCCGTCCGTCTGACAACACGTTTCCCCCACGTTTTGTAATTTCTTTGTTTATTGCTTTTGCACTCGATATTGTTGGTACCCAAACAAGTGTATGAACACGTCTCCCCTTTCCCCCTTGAGAAAAAATACAGGAGATTTCTGTTGAAAGTAAAAATAACGGAGCGTCTCCAGTCTTCAGTTTTAATAGGCCATTCCCATCTTCTTCTAAATCCCGTTCAATTTCTTTCATCCACAGTGGGTGTGTCCAATCCCCTGATGCAACAAGTCCTATTCCTTTTTTTGTTGCCCACTGAGCCAATGTAGGAATGGTCATTTGGGGCGATACAGCGCGCGAAAAACGCGAATGAAGATGAAGATCAGCGATAATGTGCATATATTCTTATTCAAACAAATCTTGCATGAGAGATCGAATTTGTTTTTCTGCTTTCTTTAAAAGAGATTGTTTTACAGTAGGTTTTCTTTTAGAAAAAACGTGGCCTCCCATCGCGTATCCGACAAGATTTTTTGGTGTTTTACCTAAAAATAAAATCGGGAGAATGGTCTTCATATATTCCTGAACAACTCGAAATGTTCCTTCTTTTCTATACCGTCGAAGTGACCAGATATATAAGGTTTCCCGAATAATATCGATTGAAAACCCAATTTTTGTTGCTCGACGAGAAAAATCCTGATCCTCTAAAAACGGATGTTCTACATCATATTTCCCAACTTGATAAAACGCATCGCGTTCAACAACACTAAAAGGACCAGGAGCAGTTGTACGTTTTATCATTTTAAAGGACTCAAATAATAAATGTGTTAACACAATAAAACGTGCATCTTTATCTTCCTCGCTATCTGGAGTAAACCAAGAAGTAAGAATGTGCACGTCATGAAACTTAATATAGTGATAAATTCTTTCGAGTGTGTACGGCAATAACACTGTGTCAGCGTCAACAAAAACAAACCATGACCCTTTCGCTGTTTCTGCACCAATATTTCGTTGATGTGGTAAACTCGCGCGATCTGCAACACATACTACTAACGAGGGAAGTTGAGATATATACGTTTTGGCTATCTGTACTGTATTATCTTTTGACTTTCCGTCAACGACAATCACTTCAAAATCCTTGTTTGTTTGTACAACCAAACTATCGAGCAAATGCGGAAGAAATTTTTCTTCGTTTAGTGTTGGAATAATGATAGAAAAAAATGGTTTCTTCATAACGTGGTTCACATTATACGGTTATACTCTGGTCATTTCAAACAAGACAAAGGCGATATAGACAATAAAAAGCATAATTCCTTCACGACGGGTAATATCTTTTTTTGTTGAAGCTGCCCAAAGGAAAAACACAGATACTATGGCAAGAAGAAGAAGCGTCATCCGGACTCGTTCTATATCTGGCATTGTAAACGGACTCACAAGACAGATAATCCCCAATAGTGGTGTATTAATCACGCTTGATCCTAAAATATCTCCAAATGCAACATCACGTTTTTTTTGCACTATTGCTTCAATTGCAAGAGTGAGCTCTGGAAGATTTGTACCAAAGGTAATAAGAAATAGTCCAATGACAAATGTTGGAATTCCAAGAAGTGTTGCAGACGCTTCACCGATGGTTACAATAAACCGAGACGCAATAGCCATACCAATAATACCCCCTAATCCGAGGAGCACTGCATGACCAGCGTGTTTCACATGTCTTGCATGCTGTTCAACAGTGCTTAACACATGTTGCTCTTTGTTAATAAAAAGAAGGTGCACTATGTATAAACAAAGTAACGCAAACCCTTCAAGCCGTGTGAGGTTTCCATCCCAGATAACAATAGCAGGAGCTGCTACAACAAACGCTGACGCAGCAATATCAAATGACGACATACCATGATCGAGCACAATGCGTTTGAGAAATATCGCACTTACCCCCATAACAAATGAAAGAAGGAGTATTGAGCCACCAAGCAGATTTCCAACGGATAACTGTGGAACTCCATCTAGAACCGATTGATAGGCAACAAACATTTCTGGAATGGTTGTTGCAAATCCAAGAAGCAGAAACCCAAACAAAAAACTTTTAACGTGCAGCGTGTGAGAAAAATAGGATACCGCTTTGACGACCCAATCAGCACAACGTGCAAGAATATATCCCAAAACAATAAACGCGATTGTATATAAAACAACGATCATACAATAGACTCCTGATTATGATACATATCTTCGAGTTCTTTTGTTGTCGTTATTTGATCAATTGATTTGTCGGTTCTAATCCGGACAAGCCGTGGAAATCGTAAAGCAAATTTCGCTCCATGAATGGGAGATTTTGTGATGTCATCAGCAGCTATTTCAACGACCATTGACGGGTTAATCCACACGTCCGGTTCAAGCACTTTTTCAATTTCTTCATATTCTTTTGGCTTGTGAACTGTTGACTGTAAACTAAGAACTTTTTTTATCTCTTTCCATAATTCATCCGATACACCAGTGCCAATTTTTGTGATCGTAACAAAATCACTTCCTTTTTTCACACCAACAAGAAGTGCTCCGATGCCAAATGATGTCCGCTTCCCTTCTCCTTTATAATATCCCATCACTACACAGTCTACAGTGTCAGCGAGTTTCCCAATTTTGCCTTCTTCTTTAAACTTCACCCAGGTAAATCCCCGCCTCCCTGGTTCATACATCCCATCCCATTTTTTCACAACGACTCCCTCAAGCCCATGTTTAATTTGTTCTGTATGATAATTTCGAAGTGCTTGAATATCTTTCGTTACGATATGAGGAGAAAGAGAAAGAATTGGTCCATTGATAATTGTTTTTTCAAGAATCGCTCGCCGTTGTGACAACGGTACATTCATTAAATCTTCACCATTTTTTGTTAAGATATCAAATACAAAAAACCGAAGAGGTACGTTTTTACTAAACAGCGTTATATCATGTTTTCGTTTCCGAGTCACGGTTTCCTGAAATGGAATAATGCGATTTGTTTTTTCATCATATCCAACTGCTTCGCTATCAAGGATGACTTCGTCTGCATGAATTTGACTCGCAATGTGTGTGAGTTCTGGATACATCGCCGTTGTATTTTCTAAATTTCGTGAATAACTTGAAGTAGGTTTTCTTTTTTGATAATGGATTTGACAATTATGAAGTGATGCTAACGATGTACAATAACTCTCGTCTCGATCTATCTGAAAATCATAAAGATAAATCCGTGAATCTAATGCATGTTTTTTTGTTGTATGCATCTTTATTAAAAAATAATCATTATTTTGAACAACATAACGCTGCGTTCCTGGTAGATAGAGTTCATAATATGTATGAAATTTACCGTTTTGAGTTGCCCGAGAACGCACTTTTCTTACTCCAATTGGAGTATCAAATGAAAATCCTAATAATACAGCCATTGACGCTAATTGCCGTTCTTTAGTCGTAATTCTATTCCCACCACTATGACGAGAGGTTCCATCTGCTTCAATCCACCCTTGTAAAAAAGCTGAGAAGTGCTTTTTTGATATATTAAATATCCATGAAGGAATACTTTTTCCGTGTGATCCATTTTTTAAGACGTATCGAAATTCCTTAACTAACCAACGCCGAAAAACTGAGTCTCTCCAATAAATATTTAATCCCCCATTATGTGTATATTTTGAAACTTTATTGATCCCAAATCTTTGGTGAATTATTTGTTCATAGATCAATGCTAATTTTTTTTCTGTCACCGCATTAAATGTTAATCCTATCCTTTCACTTTGATGTGAATTATTTGAGAATCCGTCTCCTATCCAAAACCCTAAAAAGCGATAAAATTCCGTATTACATTTAATGGTTTTTTGATATCCTGCATCATCAATGAGAGATAAATCGGTTTGTGGTTTTTTTGGAGGTATTGAAATTCGTGGAAAAACAACCCAATCCTGAGGAGTTACAAATTGTGCTTTTTTCCATTGAACACTATTTCCATTTTTAACAAGTAATGGATGTTCTGAACTTATAATAAACTCTTCTCCCAACATTGTTTGCAACTTATAAAATCGCTCTCTTTTTCTTGGCAATCTTTTATGCACCGCTAACACCTTCTGAAAAGAGCCAGTGTGTGTCAACACCTCATCTCCCATTCGAATATTTCGAGCAGATATAAATCCTTTACCTTGTACAAATAATCCTGTATATCCTCCAATGCAACGCACACCATCAAATTTTGGTTCGACATCCACTTCTCCCATTTTCGCAATCATCTCCTCTGCGTCAGGTAACCGTTGACACAAAGCGGCAAGAATCGGCGCGCCTACTTTTGCACGGATGTGAGACACTCCCCGTATTCCTTGTTCCTTTACTTGAGTGGCAATATATCCAAGATCCGGTCGCACGTCGTGTGCAAGTTCAAGACGTTTTCGATTGGATTTATCGCTAGTAAGCATCCAGGAGAGTCCGTCAAGAATGGTCATATCAGAAAATCCGAGGCGAAGCTTGTTTAAAGGGATACGCGCAAGGTACCGAACCGATAATGAATCACTGGTTGAAAATAATGTTGATAATAGTTGAATTTTTTTCTCTTGCGATCCGACTCCGCCAAGATGTGCGAGTTCTGTAAGTGTTTCAAATACATCATGAATGGAAGATGTATTTTTCGTATGTTGGTTTTCGTTTGATATTTCTTCCGCTGTTACCCCAAGATCTCCAGATTTTTTGAATCGTTTCAAAACATCCGCTTCTTCTTTACTATATGCACTCGCAATTGCCCGCATCATGAGCTTATCAGCTATCCCAAATTCAATTGCTTCATACAGTGGCGCGACTCTTCCTTGTAATAAATAACATATCTCTCCTATTTCACTTGACGATGCTTTTTTAAAAAGATCAGAAAGAATAACTGTCATCTCATTCCGTGACGGTGTTTGTTCTAATTTTTGAAAGTATTTCGAAAGTTCCGAGAATAACATTTTTATTTGTTAATTTGTTAATTTGTTAATTTGTTAATTTGTTAATTTGTTTTTAAAGTGTATCTCACGCCTTTTGTTGATCCCTGTTTTTGAAGAATTCCCTTTTTCATCAGGTCCTTCAGTTCTCGAAGTACCGTATCTTCAGAGATCATGGGGAATAGTTCAAAAAATGCCTTATTTTGCAAAAATCCGTTTTCTTGTATAAACTCAACAATTTTAATCTGTCTCTCTGATAATGCTAGTTGTTGTCCTCCCATAGATTTTTTAATTTTTAGATCTGTTGAAAGAGACTTCACTTTTTCTTTAATACGGGTGAGTTCTATTGCCAACCCTTCAATGAAGTACTCAAGCCAATGGGTCATGTTTCCGTTTTCTGTTGCAACGCTTTGAAGCGCCTGATAATAATTTGTCGGCTCCCTGTCATAATATTCCTCAAGAGAGAAAAATCGTTTGATATTGTACCCATCCTTAAACAAAGATAATGTTGCAATTGCCCGTGCAACACGGCCGTTCCCATCAAGAAACGGATGAATGCGGACAAGTTCATAATGGGTAATACCTGCTTTCAAGGTTGGGTGCACTTCTTCAACATTTGCTTTTGAAAGCCATTGCAAAAAATCAGATACAAGAAATGATACTTCAACTGCCGCTGGTGGACGAAAGGTTATCTCTCCGGTTTGACTGTTTTTCACAACCACTTGTGACTTTCGATATTCACCGACAACCGCCTCAGGCATAAGCTTATCCGCTGTTAAACTATGGACGTGTTTTACTGTTTCATCAGTAATTGTGTCATTGTTGTATCCTTCAATAAATTTAAGAACATTCCGATAATTAAGTACTTCCTGGATATCCCGATCACGACCAACTACTTTTGCTCCGGCAAGCACCTTTTCTGCTTCAGTAAAATTCAGCTCATTTCCTTCAATGTGGGTTCCATGATGTACCGTCCTCACGATTGCCTCTTCTCGAAATTTTGCTTCCCACGCAGGAACAAGTGGTGCGTTTTCAATAACTTCTTTGGCGGCTTCAATAATACCGATATATTTGAGGATTTTATTGCTGATGGTATAGGTTGGTGAAAACATAAGGGCTTAAGGTATATAATACTTTTATGGAGACAAAAAAACAATCCAAAGAGCTTGCAAAGGCGTTTATCAAACAACTAATAGCTCTTTCAACAGCTGGTTTTGGGTTAGTTGCGGCGCTTGCCTGGAATAATGTTATCCAAGAAACAGTGACAACATATGTTAAGCCGTATTTAGCCAAAGGAAGCGGTATCATATCATTGCTGATCTACGCAATTATTATCACGCTTTTAGCTGTCATTATTACATACAATCTTACAAAGATTAGTGAAAAAATAGAACAAAAACAGTGATATCATTTTATTATGGAAACATTTACTAATTCTGATATACCCAAATCTGTCATAGATACAACAGAACTTCAACCTCACCCGATATCGAAGGGGAAAAGACATTTTTTCTTACCAATACTTCTTATCGTTTTATCAATTGCGTCCCTTTCCATTTCAACCCTGATTGTCATAAAAACTTTTTCAAAACCGTCGGTTCCCACAAGTTCAACAACTCCAAATCAATCAAAAACTCCAAATGAAACAAATACGTGCGTTGAAAAAAAATCTCTTAACTGCGCTGATGAAATAGAATTATCATATGAGTGTACTGAAGAGTACACAAAATGGGCACAGATAAATTGTCCTGATTGGACACCAGAGGAGCAATTCTGTGGCGGTATTGCCGCCAATCTTCCAGAAAATCAATGCCCCGAAGGCTATTCCTGTCAACTTGAAGGTGATTATCCAGATGCTGGCGGAAAGTGTAAAAAAACTGATACTTCACCAAACACGTTTATTTGTCCTGTAAATGGTTGGGTGACTTGTATGCCGATGTTATCTGAGGAAGCAAAACAAGGTTGCACGTCCGAAGCAATTGCATGGTACAAGAAAAATTGTCCAAATTTCCAAGGAGTTGCTCAATAATTAAGGATAAAACATTTTTTTCATCGTCTTTGGAATTTGGTTTGCTAAATCCGTCGCGTTAAAAAACGGTCCGACTGACTTGTATAATTCATCACCTGCTGCTTTATTGATTTTGCTTCCCCATACGGCAGAATCAAATGGATCATTGGTACATGCAAGTGCTGCAACAAGGCCGGCAAGCACATCTCCTGTTCCGCCTTTTGTCATACCCGCATTTCCACCTTTTATTTCTTTTGTTTCAACACCGTTAGTAACAATATCGACGACACCTTTGAGAATAATGATGCACTGATATTTTTTTGCCGCGTCAAACGCGGCTGACGCGTCAAAAACTCGCGCATATTCCTGATGATGCGGAGTCAAAATTGCGTTTGTTGGAATATTTTCCGGATGAATCATCTGCAATGCTCCTGCATCGATCACCCATTGTTTTTTTGGGTATTGAGTTACTAACGTGTTAGTTAATTCTTCTGTTTCCTTTGTCCTCTCCATTCCAGGGCCGATGAGAATTACATCGTCTTCTTCGATATATTCATGAATTTGTTCCCGATGGATAACAATTCCGTTTCGAAATTCCTCTTTTGCCTTTTGCACGATTTCGTTATTTTCAGGAACCGATGCATAGTGAACCAAATCGACTATTCGCGACGCAACCGTGAGCGACCATAAACTTGCTGCATGAAAAAGCTCAGACCCCCCAATGAGAAGAAGCTTCCCGTTTTGTCCTTTATGTGAATTGGGTTTTGGTAGATTCATTTTCATAGTCGTATTACTTTGGCAACATTATCCATTAATTGTACAACATCTTCTTCCGCTGACGTGATGATCGTTTGTTGTTTTTTTGTGAGAGCCAATACAAATTCGCGACTGTTTTCATCAAGTTCTGAAAAAATATCATCCAAAAGGAGCGTTGGTCGTTCACCTGTTTGTGATTCAATGTAAGTAAGTTCAGCGAGCTTCAACCACAATACTGCGAGCCGTTGTTCTCCGCGAGAACCAAATCGTGAAATATCTATTTTGTTTTGATTTATTTTTTTTTCAAAAATAAAATCGTCTCTTTGTGGACCAACGAGCGTTGACTTTGCTGCAATTTCTTCATCTCTATATTCTTCTAAACGATTTACTGATATGACACTCGGATCATACATGAGTTGGTACGATAAATGAGAAAATGAATAGGCATTAATTGTCTCAATATATCGTTTACGGGTTTCTGTGATATACGATCCCGCTTTTATTAACAGTTGATTCCAAAATAAAAGTTGTGATCTATTTGCTGTGCCATCACTGATCCTATCAAGAAGTGAGTTCCGTTGTCGAAGCCCCCGCTCATAGGATTGTAAATTACGTCGATATTCTCGATCCACCTGAACCAGTACGGTATTTAAGTATTCACGACGCATACTTGGACTATCTGTTACCAGTTCTAAATCACTTGGAGAGAATAACACACTTCGAAAATTCCCGATGAAATCAATGTGCCTCCTCGGCACATTATTGACGAGATATTTTTTCGAAGGTGCTTTTTGCCCATTCACTATTCCTGTTGTTATGACAATTTCTAATAAAAATTCTTCTTGTGAATTAATTCCCATTGTTTTAACTCGCGCAACTTCGTCTCCCCATGAAATGATATCACTATCTTTTTTTGCTCGAAAACTTTTTCCTGTTGAACATAAAAATATCGCTTCGATAATATTTGTTTTCCCGATAGCATTCGGTCCTATAAGAAGAGTGACGGTTGGAGAAAAACCTATATGAACTTTTTGGTACGATCGAAAATGCGTAAGCGTAATATTCGTCAGTTG
>CAYRFA010000018.1:0-12030 GCA_964423435.1 uncultured Gammaproteobacteria bacterium
TTATTTACGCCATGTAAACCATTCGTGTGTCTTATTAATCCTGGTATACTTATATCACTGGTTGTTGTCGTTGTATGAAACACATCTCATCAAAAACAAAACTATTTTGGTTAATACTATGTATTGGATCAATTCTCTTTGCCTCATGGCTCATGTTTCATACATTTTCGTATGACGGGAAAAATTCATCCATGCTTATTGCACCGAAGGCATGGAGTGATTTTGGAGCGCACATCCCCCTTATTCGATCCTTTTCATTTGGAAACAACTGGCCGCCGGAAAGTCCTTTATTCCCTGGTGAGCCGATCCGCTATCATTTTCTATTCTATTTTCTTGTCGGAGTACTTGAAAAAGTTGGGCTACGCATTGACTGGGCGCTTAATATTCCATCTATTATTGGACTTGCTGGACTCATGATGGGAATTGCTGTTATTGCACAGAAGCTTTTTCATGATAAACGCGTTACAATCCTTTCACTTCTCTTTTTTCTTTTAAATGGATCGTTATCGTTTATACGATTTTTCAAACTTCATCCAGTATCAATAACAACTCTTAAAGATATCGTTACTAATGAATTTTTTCCGTCTTTTGCACCGTGGGGACAAGGAGAGATTGCGGCATTTTGGAATTTGAATATTTATACCAATCAACGGCATCTCGCTTTTGCATTTGCTTTTGCTCTTCTTTTTATAGGAATTCTCATATACATAGAAAAAATGCCGTTGAAAAAACAAATTTTTTTTCTTATCCCAGAAGTGTTCATTCTTGCCCTCATGCCATACTTTCACCAACCGATTCTTGTGATACTTGCAGTATTTATAGCTTGCTATTTCATTCTATTTCCTCGTATAAGAGTACTATTACTACTCACAGGAGCTGTTGGAGCTATGTACATTTTCCCGCAGCTTTTTCCTCTTATTTCAGGTTCAAAAACAATTCAATGGCATCCGGGATACCTCATATCCCCTCCTTTAACTCCACTCCATATTTTGTGGTACTGGTTCCAAAATCTTGGACTCCATGTTATCCTTATCCCTCTTGGATGGATTCTTGCACCAGCGCGGATTAAAAAAATAACCATACCACTTCTTTTTGTTTTTATTATCCCCAACCTCTTTCAATTTTCGGTTGACATGATTAATAATCACAAATTTTTTAACTTTTATCTCATCCTCGGAAATACACTCTCTGCTTATTTTCTTATCAAGATTATTGATTTTTCAAAAAAATTCCATATATTTATTCGTCAATTAGTTACTTTGTTAATTTGTTTATGTGTATTTATTTTAACCCTATCTGGCATCATTGACTTCTTCCCTATTGTCAACGATCGATACATGTCTCTTCTCGACATTCCTAAAAACAAAGACGTTGAATTTTTCATAACCAAAACAAAACCCACAGATGTCATACTGAATAGCACGTGGTTTTACCACCCAGCGTCACTTGCGGGAAGAAAAATATTTGCAGGATATTCCTACTTCACATGGTCGTACGGGTATGACCAAACCAAACGGGAAAATATGCAAAAAAAGATCTATCGAGCGCAAACAAAACAAATCGCCTGCAGACTTGCTCAACAATATAATATCACCCACATTGAACTTGCTCGCAATCCAGAACAATTTCTCCAACCAAATAGAATGCTTTTTCAGCAGGAATTTATCCCTGTTTATAGAAATCCTGAATCAGGACTCACAGTATATGATATAAACGCATCGTGCATACAATATGAATAGAAAACACATTGGATATTTCATTATCATTTTATTCATAGCTGGCTATTTCCGTTTTATTGGTGTCAATTGGGATCAAAACCAGCACCTTCATCCTGATGAACGATTCTTAACCATGGTTGCAACTGGCATCACCTGGCCTGCAACATTCAAAGACTATCTTGATACGAAAACTTCTTCTTTAAATCCACATAATAAAGGATTTGATTTTTATGTATACGGCACTTGGCCAGTCATTTTGGTTAAATGGGTTGCAGAAAAGGTCAACATGGGCTCCTATGATGGCGTAACAATAGTCGGAAGAGTTATATCTGGTATTGTAGAATTACTTATTGTATTTCTTGTTTTTGGAACTGCAGTACTTTTGTCAAAAAAAATAAATATTGGGCTTGTTGCATCCGGAATATACGCATGCATGATTCTTCCCATTCAACTTGCACACTTTTTCGCTGTTGACCCATATGTAACATTTTTTCTCACTCTTAGTTTCTTCTTTTTAATACTTATATTTCAAACAAAAAATGTTTCCCGTTTCTTATTTTTTTCTGGAAGTCTTGGTATTGCATTTGGACTTGCGGTAGCTGCAAAAGTATCTGCAGCATTATTTGCAGGGATTATTTGCATTGTGTACATCGTAATAGCAGTGAAAAAGCGAAACATTGTTTATCTTCTTGCATCAGGAATGACTGTTTGTTTATTTTTTTATGTAACACTTAGGTTTGCGTATCCGTATCTCTTTACCGGAAGTAACATTCCCCATCTCAATCCCCTACTTTTAACTAATTGGCAACAATTAAAACAATTCGATGGGGTACATACCGGATTTCCACCAGCTCTTCAATGGATTCCAACAATACGTGGATTATTTTTACCGCTCCATACGTATCTCTGGGGATTAGGAATACCGATTGGAACACTTACAACTGTTTGTTTACTTTATCTTTTTTCACAAAGCATCAGAAAAAACATAATGAATATTGAGGTTATTATTGCAACTCTTTGGGTGTGTTTTCTGTTTTCCTATCAAAGTATTCAATTTGCAAAAGCACTCCGGTATGTCTATCCCATCTATCCAATCATTGCAGTACTTATTGGTATTTTCAGTGTTTTGTTGTGGGAAAAAATCCGACATAAAAAATGGGTTATAAGTGGTGTATATCTCTGCTCCTTCCTCATTCTCTGGTGGGCCTGGGGATTTACAAGTATCTATAGAATGCCGCATACGCGCGTACAAGCATCCCATTGGATCTACAGCAACATTCCCCATGAATCACGCATAACCTATGAAGTCTGGGATGATGCAGTGCCGGTAAGCTTTGATACGTACAGCTCATCTTTGTATCGAATTGTTGGACTACCCATGTATGATCCTGACTCAGTAAATAAATGGAAAACAATTACTGGGATACTGGAACAGTCTGATTACATAGCTATAACCAGCAACAGGCTCTGGAGATCGTTATACGCACTTCGCGACCGTTTCCCCGTAACTTCCAGATATTACGAACTCTTATTTTCAGGAAAACTTGGATTTACTGATATTACAACGGTCACATCATATCCGTGTTTAATCCCAGGCTCTTTTGGAATGGTGCAAACA
This sequence comes from uncultured Gammaproteobacteria bacterium, assembly GCA_964423435.1. Lineage (GTDB taxonomy): Bacteria > Patescibacteriota > Microgenomatia > UBA10105 > UBA927 > CAIJMI01. Next base: position 3,337 of record CAYRFA010000018.1, read on the forward strand.
AAAACAAATCTTACCCCTCCCCCGTTTTCTATGACAACGACCAATAATTGCTTATTGGCATTAAACGATGATGGAGCAGAAGAGTCTTTTACTGTCTATGACCATCCAAAAGTGATACTATTTAAAAAAACGACAGTGCATACAAAAGATCAATTATTCCAATTCATTTATGGACAGCAAAAACCAGAAACTATACTTCGATAAACAAAATAACAGGTATAAGATCGGATTACTCAAACATCCTCCCAAAAGACAGCTATTGGAATATCAACAGATGAAAACAGAGCTTAAACTTCCTATTGGAAGTAAACTCATGGATTTTGGATCGGGAAATGGAAGAGTTGCATTGTATTTTTTAGGTCGAGGATATCATGTCCACGCGGTTGACGTATCAAAAACATCTCTTTTGGAATTAACGAAAATTTATAAACAAATAAAGACGTCTTCCTGGGGCGTGCTTACGACCTCAACAACACTTCCAACAACTCCTGTATTTGATGGAATAGTGGGCGCTGATATTCTCCATCATGTTGATATTCACACCATCCTTCCTCAATTAAAAAAGACTGTAAAAAAGAATGGTGTGCTTGTTTTTTCTGAACCAAATGGGTGGAATCCTCTATGGTATATCTATATTTTTCTCAAAAGACTTCCGTGGAGTATCGAAAAAAATATCATATATACAAATCCGTTACAAATAACATGTGCATTCCAGAGGTCTGGCTATACGGATATACACATCAAAAACATATACTTCTTTACCCGCATGGTTATTCATGGAATAAATAAAGAATAGTACGGTGTTGCAGGAACATCCATGTGTTTTTCTAATATCCCATCCGGAAAACAGTTTTGGAATTTGTTCACTATATTTTTATCTAAAGGACTAAAAACAAAAACAGCACGATGAATATCATTTATATCTTCGCATGATGTTACAAAGGTATCGCTCACAATATTCCAACGATTGGTTTGATTGATTAGTTGGTAGTATATAGCTTTTGGTTCCGGCTGCCCTGCGTCACCCCAACAACACGATGTTAAATGAACTGTTGTATTTGACGGTAACAAATCTATATATCGAGCAATAGATAGACCATAAGGTTTGTTATCATTCGGCAAATTTGTCGGATACACAATAAAATATTTATACATATTCAATCCCGCAATCGTCCCCATGATTAAAACAACACTGACAACTGCGATTAATCGAGAAAAACGAACTATTGATTTATACAACAGCTGTATTCCGTAACCAATAAACAGATAGACTATTGGGACAATACAGAGCGTTCTCCCAATATTAGGAATCTCTATGAATGGATGAGATGGAAGTGATGATGGAAGTAATAACATCAACAAAGAAATACTAAATATCATAAATATTTTCCACTTTTTATGGATGGCAAAAGAAACTATTCCGAGAATTATGAAAAAGGCGCTCATTATATCTATGTGTGGAGATACAGGAACATTTGTCCGAAATGTACTATCCCCTTTCACAAAAAACATTCCTAATGTCTTGATGTAATTTGTGAGATATTGAAAGAAAAAAGACCTTTGAAATAAGTTCTGCATATGAGGAATTTTTCCGCCTATATATCCCGAGGTAAACTCACTCAATTGCTCTTTCACCATCAGTCCAAATAACACATACATGACTATGGTCATTACTGTTAGTACAGTAAACACTCGTACCATTGGTTTACTTCGGAATGGGTACACAAGGATGCATATATCTATCCAGATAACCAAAGGAAACAAAAAAGAGGCTGGATAAGTCAATAGACCCAATCCGGAAATAAGGAGCGCAATGATACCATTTATTAACTGCTTTTTCTTCTCAAACAGAAATAAAAAATAAAACGACCAAACGAAAATAACAGGTGTTGCTAGTTGTGGTGAACTGCCGAGATGGACCCATACCAGATACCAAAAAGAAGAACTCGCAATAAAAGCGCTTATTCCTGCAAGTGATGTTCCTCCCAAAATATATCCACACAAATAAATACCAATTACTCCCAGTGACCCGAAGAGGATAGATGCTATTTTATAACTTAAGTAACTTTGTCCAATAACAGCAATAATAGGGGCAATGGAATAATGGTAGAACGGACCAGCACTGAGATCAAATTGCCATGGAAATTCTCCATGAAGAATTTGTGTTATATACTCATGTTCAATCGAAATATCGCCAAACCAGTCTGATGGAAGGTTATGAATATTCCAAAAAGACAAAAGGAAATACCAGAATAAAACAATAAGCAGGACGACCAGCCGCTTCATACTTATAAGAGTGTTTGTATTAATTTCTTGTTGTCAGAAAGCCATTGGTACAATTGTTGAATACCTTTTTTGTACGATATCGTGGGAACCCAACCAAAATCATGATTTGCTTTTCGAATGTCCGCAATAAAGTATGGTTGATCCCCAGGGCGCTCTTTTTTATATGTTACCTTTGGAAGTTTCCCTGCAATGGATTTTATAAGCGGCGCGCATTCCAACCAAATAGATATGGCGTTATCACGACCTCCGCCAATATTATAAATTTGTCCTGACGTTATCTTAATGTGCTCAATTGCCTTCTCATAGGCTCTCGTTAAATCATCAACAGACAAAAGATCCCGCACTTGTTTTCCATTTCCGTAAATAGTCAGAGGTATATCAAATAGTGTTGCAATGAGAAACCATGCCAACCACCCCTGATCCTCTACTCCAAACTGATGAGATCCATAAATACACGATTGACGAAACACAATGGTGTTAAGCCCATACAACCTATGGTAATCACGAATATATTGATCAGCAGACCCTTTTGAACAACCGTATGGGGAATGAAAATCAAGTGGTGTTGTTTCATCGATACCAAATGGTTTTTTATAAACTGTATAACATGTTTGTTTTTCAATGACTTTCAGATGCTCCAATCCCCCATACACTTTATTTGTTGAACTATATATAACAATTGCATGAGGGTTTATGTGCCGCACTGCCTCAAGCACATTTACTGTTCCTCCTGCATTTGTTTCAAAATCCTCTTTTGGATTAAGAACAGATGTTGTGACTGCTACTTGTGCCGCGAAATGAAAAATGACGTCTTGCCCTGATACGACCGTCATTACTGCTTTTTCATCACGGATATCACCGTTAACAAATAAGACGTGTGGTATGTGTTTTTGAAGATAGGTGAGATTCTCTCTTGTCCCTTTTCGAGATAGATTATCAAAAACCGTTATTACGTACCCTTTTTTTGCAAAATAAAGCGCAGTATTTGTCCCAATAAACCCTGCGCCTCCGGTAATAAGCATGCGTTTCATACGTTCTATTGTACCCTACTCTTTTTATTTTTTGTTAACACAAAAAATAATGCTCCAGCCGAAGCAATTGGAACATCTTTTTCAATGAGATGTGCGAGATGTTGCATGGGAAAAATAAAACGTAACCATGGAAAGAGTACCCACGTATGAAAAAAGATATACGAACAAAGGTTTGGAAGAGAAAGATAATGCGATATATCAATAAAGCGGCATGCCTGTGGCGATAGATATCCGATGCACTCTTTTATCTGAAATCCTGATCGTACAAAAGTCTGTTTCCACTCGCTGCTCGTCAATAAATGTATATGTACTTGTTTTTTTTTCATATATTGTCTGTAGGTATTTCCTAAAAATATCGACCCAAATAAATGTTCTTCCCACGGCTTTGCCATAACCGTCACGATGCAAAACCCGCCTGGTGCAAGCACACGATACATTTCTTTGATAATCCTATCAACGTCGTTGATATGTTCTAAAACACAATTGGAAATAACGGTCGGAAATGAATTATTAGGGAATGGAAATTTCACCCCATCATATTGGACAAGTTTCTTATATACATCAGATTTATACGCTTCGTTTATTCTACTTTGGGGAACATCTAATCCTATGGAGACCGTGTTAAATACGGTTTGTGCAAAAAATCCATCTCCGCATCCAACATCCAATATTGGTTCTTTATACGGCATAAAACGGGTAAATAGTTCCGCTTCTTTTACCCTGATAAGAGAAAGAAAAAGGGGTCGGTTCTGTAGATACGTGTCAAGATTTGAAACAACGGTTGTATGCGTCGATTGTTTGTTCATAGGAAAAAATTGTTTGAATGCTCGTGGTTGGTAGTATATATGATTTTTTCTTTTTTACTATAGCAATAATTGCTTCTGCAATGTCTTTTGCATTTTTTGGCGGTACTACAATTCCCATATGGGTTTGTTGTATAGGAACGCGGACTCCCGGAAGATCAGTTGCAACAACCGGCACTCCGCACAGCATCGCTTCAACCTGCACCAGTCCAAATGCTTCTGTGCTATTAACCGATGACACCACTAAGACATCAATAAGAGCGTAGAATGCACCCATCTCGTCTTGTGTAAGTGTTCCAAGAAACAGTATTTGGTGGGCGTTTGAAGAAACAAGGGTCAAGATTTTCTTTTTATACGCTTCTTCCCCCACTGGTTCCATGGGGCCAGCAACAGCAATCATTGTATCTTTTGTTAGGTATTGGAGTGCCTCAATCACATACTCAATCCCCTTCTCTGCTGCGAGGCGCGCTGCGATTCCAATGACCAGTTTATGTGAACCAATCACTGTTGTTAGTTTCTTTTTCGTTGAAGGAGAAACTCGTGGAATTGGAATAGGCGGATATATTGATTGAATCTTTTTTCGAAATGGTCTAAGTACTCGACTATAGCGCGCATAGTCATCAGTATACGTAATAATGGTATCAGAAAAAAAACACGCGATACTATTTGCTAGTGTAACACCGAACTGTATACAGCGATTCATAATCCCTTTCGGGAGTACCAGCTCACAATGATAGATCGCTATCACGCGTTTTCCAAAACACTTGGCGAGTATTGCCGCAATCCATCCTTCAACTTGTGGTAAATTAACAACGATGACATCGGATGTTTTTGTAAGTAGATATGCTTGTCTTACCCAATCAAACGATAAAAATCCTTTATAAAATTGCAGTGTTGGACGGGCGCGGATGACAGAGACATTGTGAATTGTTTCTGTAAGAGGAATGGTGCGGGTATGACGCATGCATAATACACTCACTGTGTGATTCTGTTTTGCAAATTCTTCAGCCAGGCGTTTTACACAAATAGTAAGTCCTGAAACATACGGATCATAATACGTAAGAGTAAAGAGAATGCTCATACGTGGATATCCTCAAAGAACCGTTTCAGATATGGCACCTTGTGATGATATTTTTTTCCATGATCATTAATGTTGTACACCCAGTAAATGGTTGTTTTTGTTTTTCCATCAAGAAACGTAACAATATCCCAATTATCCTCAACAAAATAATCAAGGTGAAGAGCGCGAATCGTTGCTAATTTATGTTCATGCGGTTGCCGATCCGCGGTATTAACATATATTCCCTTAAACACAGAGCGCAACTTCCAACGATCAAGCCACCGATACAAACTCGGTTTAAGAAAGTGAAATCGTGCAGTAATTAAATATAATTCAATATCTGGTCGTTTAGATAAATCACGAAGCTTTGAAGTGCCAATTGCCGGAAAAAAACTGGTTTCATGGGCAAGAATATACATAAAACGCATAAATGGACTTTTAGGAATATAAAAACGAAGTTTTTTTATCCCCAATACACGCTGCTTTAAAAAAGCAACTGGTGCACGGATAATTCTCACAGGGTTATAGGCAACCACTCCGTCAAAATCGAGTCCAATACGGATAACGTGTTTTTTAGGTAAGGACATACAAGATGATAATAAGCACACATCCCCAGGCAGATATAGAAAATAAAAGCGGTATATCCGTCATGAGCGCTTTTTGAAAATATCCCTTGGTATCAGTGTAAATCCGCTGCAAAAACCGCATGATGCCATAGAGTACAAACGGGATGGTCACCATGAGCCATTTCCGTTCCCCTCCGGAAAATCCAGTGACACGGATGCTTTCAAAGGCAAACGTGGAAAGAAAGGTGTAATAGACATATGAAAGAAATGTCGCTGTTGCAAATACCGTAACGTAACTATCAAGTAATTTGACAGAATACCGATCTACAATCACTTCTTTTTTTTGCATGTGTTCATACCGCCTTTTTCCGACCGCTACAAGAAGTGCAAGTGAAAATGCAGAAAGAATGAGCCATACAGAAACATGCACTCCTGTTGCAGCTTCTCCAATATAAAGTCTCAACACATACCCAATGGCAAGAACAAAAATATCAATTATCGTCATATGCCGAAAGAAAAATAACAAGAGATAATGGACTATTGCATAGACAACGATTGCAATAATAAGGGGTGTCCCAAGATGAGTAGCAATACTTATTGAACTTATTATAAGAATGACCCAAGTAACAAGTCCGACAGATATAGGAATGGTTCCAGCTGCAATGGGGCGAAACTTCCGAATTGGATCTGATGTATCTCTTTTGCAATCAACAATATCATTCATCACATAATGGGAAGATGAAAGAAGACAGAGGGAACAAAACGCAATAAGCGACTGGGTAAATAACACAGGAACAAACAAATTTCCTGTAAATACTATTGGAATAAATACTGCTATATTTTTTACCCACTGCCACGGACGAAGTAAAATAAACAGTTGCACCCAATAAGAAGAAATAATTCCTCGTTTCATTGTATTCGTTTGTTCTTCGAGTATATCGTTAGCGGATTATAAACTCAAGGTTTACCATACGTGGTACAATTTATGATATGCATATTGCAATTATTGGTGGCGGAATAACAGGTCTTACTGCTGCATATGGGCTTACCAAACGCGGTGCAAAGGTCACACTGTTTGAAAAGGATACAACACTTGGCGGACTTGCGAGTGGTTTTTTAAACCCATCATGGAGCTGGCCACTTGAAAAAACATATCATCATTTTTTTACCAGTGACCAAGCAATTATTGCTCTTGCTAAAGAACTGGGAATGGAAAAAGATCTGATGATTCTCCATCCAACCACATCAGTCTACTGGAACAACAATCAATACCCTTTTGATACACCTGCCAATATTCTTAAATTTCCCGGACTTCCATTTATTGATCGCCTGCGCACGGGAATGACAGCTGCCATCATGAAATTAAACCCATTTTGGAAACCTCTTGAACAAATAACAGCAAAACAAATTTTTAAAAAACTTAATGGAAACACAGCATGGAAAACAATCTGGGAACCTCTCTTGGATGCAAAATTTAGTCTGTATGCAGATACAATCGCTGCATCGTGGCTTTGGGGACGAATCTATAAACGGACCCCACATTTAGGATATTTTCGCGGCGGATTTTCTCATTTTGTGGATGTACTGGCAGAGTCAATAAAAAAACAAGGTGGCATCATCAAAACAAATACGGCTATTAGCCATGTCGATAGAAAAAAATTTGACGCTGTTCTTTTAACTGTTCCGTCCCAGGTTGCAGTTAAACTAATTAAATTCCCGAAGAATTACACACAACAACTTCTTTCGATACCGCATCTTTGGGCACAAACGCTTATTTTGGAAACTGATAGACCTATTCTTAAAAAAACTTATTGGTTGAACATAAATGACCGATCGTATCCCTTTATAGCTGTTGTCCAGCATACTAATTTTATAGACAAAAAACATTACGGAGGCCGTCATATCGCCTATATTGGTAACTATCTTCCGGATAATCACCCCTATCTAAAACTTACCAAAGAACAATTAATAAAAAAGTTTACGCCATATCTTAAAAAGATCAATCCGTCTATCAACCATGAACTATCAACTATGAACTCTTTTCTCTTCACTTCCCCCAACGCGCAGCCTGTTCATACAGTAAACTATTCCAAGCGGGCACCAAAATTAGAAACACCAATTCCCAATGTATATCTTGCAAATCTTGATTCCATTTATCCCTGGGACAGAGAGACAAATTATGCAGTAGAACTTGGCCAAAACGCTGCAAAACATATCCTTGACAAAATTACAGAATCATTATAGAATCATTACATATGATTCAACAACTCATTTCTGATGAAAAATTCACCAATATTCAACGCGCGCAAGCTGGACTGACGCGATTATTTGATAATGCAAAAAAGACAAAATCATTTTACCGCGTCATGAAAAATGACATTCCTCTTGGTGTTCTTATTCCCAACGACATGTGGGAAGATTTTCTTGAAGATATGGAGGCCATGAACTCACAAAAATATCTTGTATCAATTCAGGAAGCAAGAAAAGGAACAAAACGATATACGTCAAAAGAGGTACGTACCTTGCTTCATTTGTAATATGGCTTCCCTGCTCTATGACATCCATGCAATACGGGATCTCAAAAAACTCCCAAAACCTGTTTCCCGGATGATTGTTGAAAAACTTGGCTTTTTTGCTTCGCAAAAAAATCCACTCTCCTACGCAAAACGATTAACAAACATGGATATTGGTTCCTATCGATTTCGCATTGGGGATTATCGGGCAATCATTGATGTGCATAAAACCAAAATAATAGTCCTTCGCATTGGTAATAGAAAAAATATTTACCGATAAATACAACAGTCAACATTGACAAGGTATAATCTTCGCGTTACAATCGTCCAGCTAATTAAAATTCTGTCGTTTTTTTTCTGGGGAATTGACCGTTGGGCAGGCGATCAATTTCCCATTGAAGAAATGACATATAATTACAGCTTCCTACCAATCTC
>CAYRFA010000019.1:0-297 GCA_964423435.1 uncultured Gammaproteobacteria bacterium
CCCGGATGTCATGACAATGACCGGTGCATATAACGAATCACAGGTCGCACTCGCCAGAAACATCATGGGATTCAGAAACCTCCAAGAAGCAGGTCTATCCGGTACTGTGCTTAACAGACCTGATACGACGAATATCGTACGCAACGGAGGTGCTCTCTGGGTTGGAATGGAAGGACTCCAGGGAGAAGCTGTTGGAACAGGTCTCTGGATGTCATTAAGAAAAGCGTTGGGATTCCAGCGCTATTGGCAAGGATGGGATCCGGCAGAAGTTCCCGCCAGAATGGAAACGGCAAATGC
>CAYRFA010000019.1:307-2334 GCA_964423435.1 uncultured Gammaproteobacteria bacterium
ATGCGACAATTGCACGACTAGAACCGAGCGTGGTAGCCCAAACAGCTTCTGCATCGGAAGTTGTACAATACAACAACGCCTATTACATGTTGCAGCGATGCAACTATTCACTGGCCATCGCGACGCTTCCAGAAGAAGATCAATGGCTTATACAAGCCGCGATGCGAACTCCCATCTCCATCCAGTTTCAAAGACCGTTATCCGCGGTCACCAACCCAAACGGATATGCCAGCATGGGTGTGGGAACACGGCTCATTACCGGAAATATCCCCACGTCCGACGCGATCAGCTTCATCTATCCGGCTGATATGCATCCAAAACTGGTACAATGGCTTCAGCGCTTGATGCCTAATGCGACTCCCATTCCGGTTGAACCATATACCGCGGAAGCCGCTGCAAGTTCAACAAGCATCTGGAGCCAGATGCCACAAAGCTGGTATAACGTGGCTTGGCAAGTTGGTTCATTCGGGAATAAGGTCGTCGAATACCTCCCCGCTATTGGATTCGTCGCGTTCTTGGTGACTCCCGATTTCGTCATCGCCATGGATGCGCTTGAATCTCAAGTCTACTACAACCAACAACTGAGCGGGAGGAGTAACTTCACCGTAGAAGAGTGGATCGAATATGCAAGCGATCCCTATGGTGCAGTTTTGGCGGTTGGTGATCCATCAACTGGGGTCAGTATGTACCAGCCATGGTTTGACCTCATGAATATTACGTCTGATGAGATGGTCTGGAACCCCTGGAACCGAATTGACCCACAGATGATAATCGGTAATTCGATCACCATTACCCCTGTCATCAAAGCTGGCACGATCGTTGAGAACTTGATGCCACAAACACAATGGCAGCTCGCACCTGATCTCATGGTTGGAAACGACACAACTATGGATCCATTCACGGTCACGTTCGACTCATGGGAAGGTCCTGGGACAAAACCAACCGTCACCTTGAGTTGGAATAATGGCCAGGAACAAGTTTCCCAACAGGTCCAGCTCGGGATGCCCAGCCTCGATCCGACCGCTCCGTCTGACGGAGTAAGTTATTTTGGTTGGATCTGCATGGATCCGCCTCAAGGCCAAGGGTACGACGGTGGCGTCATAAATGAGACGTTTGCCATTAGATATATTGCCAACAATGGCATATCACCGTTGCTGTCGATCTATATCCGGCCTGTTCTCTGGGTGGACACCGTCTGCCGAAATCCCTAAGGCCGCCAGCCTCCATAAATAAAAATCAAGACTTAGGGTGGTGTCGCTTGTTGACACAATGTACTCACTCTCGGTCTTGATTTTCTTCATCGCAAACTACCCATTACCCTACTTGACATATCCTATAACAAGTGCTATACTGCACCCCTAACCCTCACATAGAGGGTAATTTTATAAAAAGGAAATAAATAGAAATATGAAAAAACAACTTTCAATTTTTGTATCTATATTTGCTCTTTATATGATTTTTGGAACACAAAACGTATTCGCTGATTTCTATGGATACGGTTCTAATGAAACACCTCCCGCAAACCTCACGATAAATAAATATGTTAAGAACCCTATAGCAAATACCTTTGTTGAAAACCTCGGATCTACTGATCCAACATTTTCCCCTGGTGCAACAGTAACCTTTCGACTAGCAGTAAAAAATTCTAGCGGAGAAACATTTTCTCCTGTAGAAGTTGTTGACCAATTTCCTGACTATTTAACCTACGTTGGATCATCTGTACAAGGAGCATATGATACAGGAAAACGAAGACTTGTTTTAAAACTTGAAAACCTCATTGCAGGCGAAACGCGAGATATTGAAGTTGTTGCAAAAGTTGCTGAAAGAAGTGCCTTTGCATCAGATCGAGATTTCTTCTGTGTTTCTAACTATACAAAAGTAACTGCTCCCGCACGCCCTGATGGAGATGATGATAAAGCAGAACTTTGTATCACCACTCGTGTTGGAGGAGCAACTAATTTACCTGTCGCTGGATTTAATGATTTTGCAACCATCCTCCCCTTCCTGTCACTTGGAGGAATTGGACT
>CAYRFA010000019.1:2434-11612 GCA_964423435.1 uncultured Gammaproteobacteria bacterium
GAAATGAGGGTGTTTGGTGTGGCAGGCATCAAATACTCTCGTTCCTGATGCTTCAAGATTAAAGCATGAGGTGAGGAAATGAAATAGGTATTGAAAGAGCAGTATAAATGCATACTCAACTCTCAAAATACAACTCATCATTTTCAATACTTGCACATTGAAACAAATTCTCAGCAAATAGAGAGAGAAATATTCCCCGGCTACATACAGGCTATAGAAAAAATTCTGTACCCGTCTGTATGTAGCTAGGGAAACTTAGACTACAAAGAGCTCCTTTGAAAGAGCTCTAACCCATGTGGAGGTGTGCTATGAAACGCACATTTGGAGTGTTGATTGTTGTTCTATTGTTCCTCTCAGCTTGCGGACCTGGCGGCGGGTCTGATGATACACAAAATTCATCATCCATCCCCGCACAAGACTGCACGGCCTGGATCTCTCAGGGAATTACTTCGACAGAAGTTTCAATTCCTGCCGGAACCATCCAGCAATTTGATGAAGGTGGCCTTGGAATACTGGAAGTGACCTGTGATCTGAATGGCAACAAGTCAGCACGCAGAATCAACGTTCCAGCCCAGCCTGATCCGGGGTATGTTGACTTCTTCCTGCAATGCGGAGATGGCAGTGAAGTTGCCATTAGCAGCACCGACACGGTCATCTGGTCATCGGACCGCGTTGGCAACACCGACAAAAATGCAGAAGTCATCAAAAACGGGTTTTCATTGTTCCCGTGCCGCTGAGAATGCAAATGTGCAATGCGCGAATCTTATTTGTTTCCCATTCGGGATCCAAACATCAAGCCAAGATTCACGCATCACTCTAGCTAATACATACCAACTGTTAGCTAAAGTGATTAGACGCAAATATAGATAGGAATGAGAATTGCATAATAAACAATTTTCTTTCCTGGCTATATGCTAGGAATTTTATGAACCAATGCTACGTATAAGCATGTAGTAATTGGAGAAATAAAATAGCTCTTTAAAAAGGCATACGGAATTGTTTGTAAAGGACTTACGGATCCAGCAAGTGCTGGGTAATTGAAGTACGACATAATCGTGGCAGGCGGTTGTGAAATGGCTTTTTTTATCCAGTGCTTGCTGGATCCACCCGAGTCCAAGCGAACGACAAAAATCTATCGGGAATCTTGAAAGGAGGATGCGTCCATGAAAATGACACGCAACCTTACCCTGATGAGCCTTGTGCTCATGCTCGCGTTGAGTGCCTGCAACTGGCACCTCAACTGGGGCCCCGTCGACGTCGGCTACAATAGCGACCCGATCACGGCTCCCATTCCCACTCAGTCGGGCTTGCCTGAACCGACCGAGACGATTCCCACCACCGACGCGCCGTTTCTGCCCGATCCCTGCGAGTTCATCACTCCGGGCCATTTGGACGGCATGCCCAGCACTGTAATCGAACTGGCGCAGGAAAACACCTGGTTCCACCGGGTGTTCAACACGCGTCTGTTCAATGCGGCCAATAACTGGGCTGGTGCTGATAGCTGGTTCGTGAGCCTTGCTCTTGGCCCGAACAGCGGTGGGAACTGGACTTCCTTCACAAATCCTGGTCAGATCATCTACCGGGGTACGAGCACCAGCATTCGGTGGTGCCTGGGCGTCTCAACGTCCAGTGAATGGAAGAGTCAGTTCATGGGTGACACGACGACCCCGGCCGCCATCAACATCCGCATCGCGCCCAACAGCGTGGTTACGGTGGTGAAGGCCGACGGCACTGTCGTTCATCAGGCAACCTCGGACATGGGTGATATTACGGTTATCCTGCCGAATGACGGTATCGTGACAATCAGCGTCAGCTTTACGACCGCTGCGCCAACTCACGAATCCATCATCTGGTGGGGTCCATACGACCGCTCTATCAACATCAACACCGTTGATGCGCGATAATCCCATGTTCGCGACCAAAAGAGGTCGGGAGCCGCCGCTCTTTGGCGACCTAAGACGTTTGTCTAACCTAGCCTACCAAGGCTGCTTGACACCTGTCAGCTATACGCCGATCGCCTGGGATACCTTGAGATCTTTGCGCGTGCTGATAAGGCTCTTGCCAACTCTAGACAACCTGTCTTTGACAATCCCGACCTCCACGGTCAAACACACAGTTCGCCAAAAGCGAATGACTCTTCTAGAGTCAGCAATTTCCGTATGCCTGTGTTTTTAGAAGATCTACCAAGTCTTTTGAAAACACAGGCATAAAAAATAGACGGTATGACTATGAAACAACATATCATCACTCTTGCGTTTCTTGGCATTACCGCTTTTGGAATAAGCGGTGTATTTGCATGGCCAAATAAAATTGAATCCGTTGGATATTTCAAACTTGCTCGTAATCCCTGGGGCACTGCCATCTACCAAGACGGTCTTCATCAAACAATTCAATTTAATGGATTTAATAAAACAACCAAAAACGACAAAACAGTGATCATTGAGCGAAATCCAAACGCACTAGCAACCATTGATTATAGTCGTGATGACATTCTCTTGGATGCAAAAGGAACCGTATATACAGAATCAAAAATTCAAGAAATGGAAGCAATTGCAACTCAATCTGGAATGCTTCTTACTCACGTACAAACAGACAATCGATTGTCTGTCCCCGCCTCCACACTCCTCTACCTTATTAATCCACGCATTCCCGGTATGGTCGCAATCCAATTTCCATCACATACGAAAGTAACAATCAATCTCGAGCGAAAAGCAATTGAATTCCCAGCGGCAATAAAAACACTTGTCGTGCATGTATACGACACCATACCATCTTTTAAGAAAAACTTATGATAGCAACATTTTTATCAGCATTTTTTCTCTTTCTTCTCCCAATCACTTTTGGTTGGTTTATCATGGGAAAACCAAAATTTTGGCATATGATTGGTCTTGCACTTGCAACACTTGTCAGCTATCTCATCTGGAGAATGTACAGTCCGTATCCATCACCACTGAATTGGGACATCTGGGAACATCAAACTGCAATACATGCAATACTCAATGGGAATATATCACTGCTCCCATCACAGCTATCTGACACCTTTGGATTTAATGGATATACCACACTGTTCCATATGATCCTTGCAGTACCGCACTATATTTTTCATCCCGATATCCTAGGGTTTTGGTGGATAGCGGAAGTCTACATGGTGTTTCTCACCGGAATGGCAACCTATGCTCTCACCAAAGCGGTTACAAAAAACTCGTATTCAGCGCTTCTTGCAGGAATACTATCTGCTTTTTGTTTTGAATCATCTATTGTCTTTACTCCGTTTTTCCTTATGCCACAAACGCTTACTGCAATTATTTGGGTATTTGGCTTATCGTGGCTTATCAATACAAAACACTTGCCAAATATCTTTGTGCTTTTTCTATTAACCATCCTTCTTGTCTCTCTCCATATCATCATTGGAGGAGCGGGAGTCCTTCTTTACATGTTATATCTCAACGCTCGATATATTCACATTGAAAAAACACATCGCATCACAGAAGTGTTTATGAACACACTTCCAATCATCACATATATAACACTGATGATTCTTACATATGTACTACCACTCCAAACTATTAATTCTGGCGAAGCAGCGCATTTTTCTCAAACACTCATCCAAAAACTAGCAGATATAAAAAATTGGTACGGATATTTCCCACTCTTACTCGTTCCAATCGGCATTATTTCCCTACGACAATCAAAGGAAAAAGAACAGGAACGTATGATTCTCTTTCTCTTCATGACTATTCTTGCAGTCGTTGCCTCACCACTCGTGTATAGTATGAAATTCTTTGTATTTGCCCGCTATTTCATCATCCTTTATATAGCGCACGGCATTATGTATTTTATAAGTTCTGTCGGAGCATGGAACAAACGTATCATTCTCATTGCACTTACCATCTCTCAACTTGTAATCTTTTCCATTAATGTGACCAATTGGCAAGAATCTCTACAATTTCGTGGAGTTGTCTCACACATCTCTCAAGGTGAAGGAGAACTTGCATCATTTTTAACTCATTTGAAAGCTGGTAAAAGCACCATGCTTCTCGTTTCTGATCCAGCAACATCATATATTCTCGAAGCAATCACTGGAATCAATACACCAGGTGGTGCATATATGAAACCAGACAATAGACTGCTTATTTCCAGTCTTGTTGATGCACCGAATATTAAAACAGCACAAACACTCTTATCAGCACTCACTGATCCTGTTGAAAAAACTCCTGTTGATACATATGTTTGGGTTATCAGTGCAAGATATTTTCAATGGCTAGACCTCCCTGAAACAAAACGGTTTTCCCTCGCATTTAACATCTGGCGACCACAAGCACTGACATTAACTGATGCAATTACCATTATGAATATCAAAAAAAATCTCCATATTCAACCAGTATTTACAAATGATAGTGCCATTGTTTTTGTCATACCAAAGGAAAGCCTATGATAAATGGAAAAACAATAACGATCGTTGTGCCATGCAAAAATGAATCCGCAATCATTGCAGGGTTTATTAAACGTGTTCCCTCTTATGTGGATGAAATACTCATTGTTGATAACAACTCAACTGATAAAACCGCACTCATTGCCAAACAAGCTGGAGCGAAAGTTATCACAGAAAAACGGGCAATTGCTGGTATTGGGTATGGATTTGCTCATCAAACGGGTATTGAAAAAGCAACCGGTGACTGGATCGTTGCCATGGATGGAGATGATACATATCCAGTCAAGCGCATTGCTGCCATAATTAAACGCATGGAACGAGAACATATTGATGTACTGTCATGCAACCGATTACCACTTCGAAACACGCACGCTATATCAAAAACACGTCAACTTGGAATACGGATTTTGAATATACTTGTATGGCTTTTATATGGATATCCAATACAAGATATTTTATCCGGTATGTGGGTTGCCAAACGTACTACTCTTCTCTCTTTACACACAACCAGCGGCGATTGGAACTTCTCTCCAGAAATCAAGCTCAACGCAATAATGCATCCACGAGTCGTATTTAGTGAATATCATATTGATCATTTCGTTCGTGCAAAAGAACCGAGCAAACAGCAAATCTGGAAAACTGGCATCAACCATTTGCTGTTTATTGTCTATAAACGTCTTATAAATATTGTTCAAAAGATGCAATCAATTGGTCTACGTGCTTATCCATCGATAAAGGAGATATATGCAAAATAAACGTATTCACAGCCCAATACATATCATCGTTGTGTCGCCATATTTTCTTCCGACCATCGGAGGGTCGCAACGATATATTGAAGAACTGTATGCACATATGGTAAAACAGAATCCACATATTCATGTGGATGTTATCTGTTACAACACAGAACAGGTAGCCCCAAAGGAATCGCATCGAAGACTCACAATCCATCGCATTCCTTGTATTGAACTTATCAAAGGACAATTTGCACTCCCTAACATAGTCGCGCTCTGGGGAATATTGTTCAAACTCTCTCAAAAAAACATTGCGTTTGTTCATACACATATCCGCTTTTTTGACGCTACCTGGTGGGTATGGATGTATGCAAAACTCATTGGAGCAAAAAGCATATTTACCGAACAAGTGGCAGCTCATCCAGTACACCCAAATCCATTTGTTCAATGGATAGCAAAACTTGTTGACACAACGATTGCCCGCTTTTCTATCCAACAATACAATCTCATTACCACAACAAATTCAGCAGCAAAAAAGTTTTTAACACACACACTCCATATAACGAAACCAATGACTGTTTCCTACGGGGGTGTTGATACACGTTTCTTTTCACCAAATACGTCACATGACATTCCACATCTTCGTAAGAAATTACCAAAACATGCAATTACCATTACATTTGCAAGCAGACTTATCTGGTCAAAAGGGATAACCTATTTTATGAAGGCACTCCAACAATTGCAGAAATTACCTCCCAATGTTCACATTCTTATTGCTGGAGAAGGGCCGCTTGCCTCTTGGGTTCAACAACAAATGAAGACTATTCATTGGAATAAGCGAATTCATTTCCTTGGACCATTAAACTATCATGAAATGAAACAACTGCTTCGGGCAACAACAATATTCATCCATCCATCTCATCACAATGAAGGATTTCCTAATGTTCTCCTCGAAGCGCTTTCTTCAAAGTGTTTTGTCATAGCGACAGATAATGCAGGGACAAAGGAAATGATTACTCATGGGCTGACTGGATATCTCATTAAACAAAAAAGTGTTCATGCAATCAAAGAATCGCTTCTTTACGCTCTCTATCATAAAAAAGAGCGGATACTATGTGCTCAACAGGGACGACTAGACATGAAAAAACGGTTTGATTGGAATACAATCAGTGCTTCGTTTTATGACGTTGTAAAAGAATTTTGTATTCTTATTCCACATCACGCCACTAGTAAAACTCTTCGTTTTACCTTTCATTGACAACTTCCTCTATTTCCTACCATACTACACGTAATGGCAAGAACCGGAGCAATCACAGTAGCTGGAGGACTAGAAACGGGAGGAATACCTATTGCTGTTGCAGCAGCTCATCTTCCGAAACCTGACGCTCCAAAACCAATGGAAACGCTCCATGGTATGCCAATACCACCAGATAGACCTGCTGATGTACTTCCATCACAACCAATTCCCAAAGACAAAGCACGAGAAACATTGGCAGAGGTTGCAGCCACAGCTCCAGCAACTCCTGAAGTCGAAACAAAACACCTTGAACAAGTAAAACTCATGCTTAAAGAAGTTGGAGCACTCCTTATTGATGCAAAAGACATTCGTAGTATTCTTGTAGCCACTTCGTTATCCACCAACGACTCTCCCATGGCCCAAGAATTCCGAGAACACCTTCTTAGGTCTCTCATAACTGAAACATCTATGAAAAATCTTCCACCGGAAAGACAAAAAGAAATGAGCGTCCAGTTGCAATCATTTCCAAAACAATCAGAAAGTCCACTGAAACAATTCTTTCTTGACCATGGATATCCAACAACAATGGTAAACAGCATGGATATGCCGCATGCAGTAGATGTCATCACAAACCTCCGACAAAAAGATAAGCTCGATACAATGACGACCGATATGAGAGAGATTCTATGGGATACGTCTCACCCCATACCAACAACTCCTGACGCACTGGCAAAAACATTAGGAGACAATCCTGACCATACACGCGCAGCAACCATCGCGTCCATGGTACGAAAAGAGGATATGAAAACACGTCTTGATTCCCTCAAAGAACAACTCAAACACCATGCGCCTTCAGGAGAAGTATACATTCACGCAGGATTTATGATCTTTGAAATGATGATGCGTTCTTTCCAACAAGAAACACAACAAGAGCACCAATAATGCTTCTATTGCAAATACAGGGCTTCGTGATAGACTATGTCCCACACATGACATTCAATTTTAATAAAACAATCGCAATCGTTATTTTAGGCATTGGAGCAGGGATTATCGCCTATCAGATAAGAACCAATCCGCCAAAAAACATACCACTATTTTCTCGCCCTACACCAACTCCAACCTGGCAGGAACAGATATTACCGCTTACAGATATTGAACAAGCAACCATGTCCGGCGATTTTACTCAGGAATTCCAACAAGCGCTTGCAGAGGAAAGAAAACCAGAAAAACCAATATCGCCCATATGGTCCCTCGATGTCCCATCAAGCATGGCTGGAGACATCTTGGCTCCAACCGTAACCCTAAACAGCGGGCCATCTGAGGGCTCTACAATCAGCTATACGAACCCCTGTTTCCCACTCTGGGTAAACGACAATATGACGCCGTGGCAACAACTCGTTTCTCGGAGTAAACTGGATAGCGGTCAATGGAGTAATTGGATGAACCAGTTTTCCTACTGCTTTGATAACCTCGGCAATGGCGGTCACACCGTAGCCATCCAAATAAAAGATTTAGCTGGCAATGTTTCCTCTGAAGTCAAACGCACATTCATCGTGAAGCGGTAAAAATATGCTATACTAAAACCATGCAGACAACAGATGCTATCCTATCAACAATACGCGCTCATAGTTCTCAACTACAAGCATGTGGTGTATCACGTATTGGAGTATTTGGATCTGCTTCTAGAGGAGACATGTCTCCTACAAGTGATGTGGATGTCCTTATTGATTTTCAAGAAGGAAAAAAAACATACAAAAATTTCATTAGTACAACACATACCCTCGAACAAGCTCTGCAACTACCAGTTGATGCGGTAACAGCCGGATCTATCAGTCCATATATTAAACCTTACATAGAAAAAGATATCCGCTATGTCCAAATCTAACATCGAATTTCTCCGCCACGCAATTGATGAAATTGAATTTCTTGAAAAGGAACGAGAGCATACTACCGAGGAAAAATTTATGTACGATGAACTTCTTCAACGTGCATTTGCAAGAAGTGTGGAAATAATCGGGGAAGCGATCAAACAGGTTCCAGATATGATAAAACAAAAATATACGGATATCGACTGGAAATCCTATGCAGGACTGCGGGACAAACTCATTCACCATTATTTCGGCGTTGACTATGCTATCGTTTGGGATGTTGTCATACATGAATTGCCAGATCTCAAACAAAAACTTCTCATGGTTCTTCAAACAGAAACACACCAATAACGAATCAAGCGCTCATTTGTTGTGAAGCGGTAAAACAATATCACTCATTGATTTCCCCTACGTTATAACCCATTCTATCGCAATGCCAATAACTCATTGTTCTCAATTTTATCCCTACGCAGCAAAAGATACGATACCCTGTAGCGGCGATGTTCATAGATTTACCATCCGACGACGAATTCACCGTGAACCCCCCATGTTTGACACGTCTACTTTAATGGATGTCTGTGACGCACATACACCGTCTTTTCGAACGCTTATGGAACGACCTGGATATTTTCATGAAATCATGGGAGATGAAGTCATCGGCGAAATAGCACCATCGTCTATAGAAAAAATCCAGTGAGAAAAGAAGCGGAATAACCTCACTCCTTTCCCAGTATCACAATTGCATCCGGCGTGGCCTCTTTGTCAACAAAAGTTGAAGAAAACGTAGTAGTCTTATACGTATTTTTTATATCAGCAACCACAAATGTTGCAATTGCAGTAGTTTTCCCTTTTACGGTCACACCTGTATACTCATAATTGTCTGCATTTGCAGTTGTTACTGCTATATACC
>CAYRFA010000020.1:0-11421 GCA_964423435.1 uncultured Gammaproteobacteria bacterium
AATAAATGAAAGGGGGCGGCGGCGAATAATTTCCTGTGGAATAGCTTTTTCCATATGAGTTGAATTCCGGAAGAAGCTACTTCGATAATAAATACAAAACCGATAATGACAAGTGCCGGAGCTTTCCCTAATATAAGTCCGACAACGGCAAGCGTAGCACCAAAAGATAATGCCCCGACGTCTCCTAAAAAAATACGCGCCGGATAGACATTAAAGTATAAAAACGACAGTATGCCTCCAAGCCATAACGCGATAAATATAGATGTTGGTGTATCAAGAATCGATGCTGATACGATCCAAAAAGCGCAAAGGGCAATCATCAAGACTCCTGCTGACAATCCATCCAGTCCATCAGTAATGTTAAAAGCATTGGAAAACGCAATAATAACAAACGTTGCAAATGGTATAAACCACCACCCCATACGGATAACGCCAAAAAGAGGAAGGTAAAAAATATCTATTTTTAAATCGCTTGCTAACCAGAAACTAATGATTGCTGCAAGGATAACTTCAAGAATCAGCTTATGCCGTATTCGCAAGCCGAAAACATCAGATTTCCATGCGAACGTTTTTTTTGCATCATCAAGAAGACCCAATAGCCCAAATGAAATGAATGTAAAAAGAAGTATTTTTATCTCGTGAAACATTGGATACACAGAGGTTATCGGAACCCAAAAATATTTCATGGTTAAAATGGTGAGAGGAAAAAAAAGAGTTGTAAGTACAATGATTAACAATCCACCACCAACAGGTGTACCTGCTTTCATTTGATGAAATTTATCAAATATGGGAGTTCTTTTGTTAAATGCGTCACGAGTAACCTGTTTTAATCGCCTAAATTTCCATACATAGAGGAGTTTAATGAACGGAATATATAAAAGACTATGTACAACATAAGAAAATAGTAATATTCCGAGTAAAAAAATCATAAGTTATGGAAATAATATGTGTGGAATGAAAATTACTAGTGCGACAGATACTGCACCAATTGCTGTTGTTAACATCATTCCAGCTGCAACATCTTTTGCTATTTTAGCGCTATCTCTATATTCAGTAGTAATCAGATCCGTCATAGCTTCAATAGACGTGTTGATCATTTCAGCTGTTAAGCCCAAAACAATCGTAAATATAATAATAGCAAACTCAACGAACGTTATTTGAAAAAACCAGGATAAAAAAATCGCTAGGAGGGAAAGAATGAGATGAATTCGAAAATTTGGCTGTGTTTTGAGTACCCAAACAAGTCCTGCAAATGCATCTTTAAATGAATCTTTATGCGTTCTTCCAACACTATCCATATATATAGTATATCATGAGTAGCCTTTTATACGTTTCCTCACTAGTTCTATCAGATACAAAAGCCAATACTTCCATGATACAGGAAAATCATAGGCGTGAATGTAACTTCTTACTTGTCCGCCAAAACCTCTTTTAAATTGCGTCAGTCCATACCATGGATGGTGATGATCCTCAGTTGAAGCAATACCCCAAAAATTATAATAGCGCATTCCTCGCTTCTTAGCCTCCAATAGAGCCTCCCACTGAACCAAATAGGAAGCAGGAATCGTGGATTGTTCCGATGCACCATGATGGTAGATAGCTTCAACACCAGCAAAAAGAACTATTGCACTGGCGATTGCTTTACCATTAGCTCTCCCAATGATATGAAGTGCATTTCCGTTTGAAGCAAAAACATTAAATTCTTCTTGGATACTTGTATGTTCGACAAATCCGTGGCGGATGGCAGTCTTATTATATAAATCAAAGAATACTGATAACGATTTCGGGTCGGTTGTTTTTTCAACCAACACGCCTAATTTTGAAGCTCTGCGGATTTCATATCGTGTTGTTTTACGCATATTAGCAAGTATTTGTTCTTCAGGGATTGTAATATCAAGTACCCATGAATGTTCTGCATCCATTGCATGAATCGCAGCCGGCTTTCCGCCCGCATGAGCAAAGATAGACTGATATGTTTCATTATTTTCAACACACGGACTCATACGAATGCATACACAGTTGTTTTTACGTGCAACTTCTTTCAAATGAGAAAGAACTGCGACAAACTTTTTTGCATTCCAATTGATTAAAATGGGTCCATGACGGACGTGTAAAAAATTTCCCCGCTTTGCACAAACAACAGCGGCACACGCAATTCCAACTAACGTCTTTCCTTCATAATATCCAAATCTAAAGACTTGTACACCACAAAGTTTTTGTTCCTCTCCCCAATCCCAACGCTGAAATAACGCCGTTGGCGAAACTGTGTCAATTATTTTCTCCCACTCGTTTTTATTTGTTAGTATTTTTATTGTCATGGATGAACCTTTCTTCTCCAATGGTTGAACAACTCCCATGTCCTGGATATAGAGTATACATATTTGGAAGCGCAAACAGTTTTTGTATTGAATTTGATAAATCAAGGGGTTTACTGTAGGACAAGTCTGTTCGACCGACATACCCACAAGCAAATAGTGTATCTCCGGTAAAAACACATTGCGCATCTTTAAGAATAAATGAAACGCCGCCAGGAGTGTGTCCAGGACAGTGAACAATGGCAAAAGTAAGCGTACCAAAGACGAGTTTTTTTTCTGAAATTGCAGTTGTTGTTGGCTTCTGTTCAATAATTTTCCGATGCAGAAAGTACTCTGCGCTTTCATTCTGTCGCTTTACAAGAAAATTGTCTTTTGTGTTCATGTAACAGGGAACCTGAAAAATTTCCTGCAACTCATATGCTCCGAGCGTATGGTCAAAGTGGCCATGGGTTAAAAGTATTGCGTGGAGATGCATCTGAAAATGAAAAATTTTTTCTGCTATGTAATTTCCATCATCCCCGGGATCAATGACAACAGCATCTCTTGTTTTTGTGTCAATAACAAGATAACAATTCGTTGCTAATTGACCAACAGAAAAAGTTTTTATCTGGTAAGGATTTCTATTCATAAAGAATTAAATACTCGAATAATTTTTTCAGCTTGTTTTTGAGTAATCCGAGTTGGTAAATTCACAATTGTTTTAGCAAGCTGTTCTGCTTTTGGACACGAACCTTGCTGATACCCAGCTTTCGACATATCAGATCCTTTTGGATCAACAACATTGTGATACCAATTACCAAGAAGTATATTATGTTGTTTTGCTTTGAGAAGAATTTGTTGTTTGTCAGTCGTTATTCCAAAACGGAGTCTTGCAGATTGTTCCCTGGTGTCAAGATATGCTATACGCAGTTTTTTCAACTCTTGTTCGTAATATTCACTAATACTTTGTCGTACTTTTGTATATCTGTCAAGCTTTTGAAGTTGTCTTGTAAGCAAATATGCAAGAGCATTGGGATATCGCATACAATAATGTTTTGGTTGAATACCTGATACTTCTGATTTTGATACTGGAAAAGATAGAAAATGCAATTTTTGCAAAAGCACTAAGAGAATTTTTCCTATCCCACTTTTATAGAAAGGCAAAATAACGCTCATAGTTACCGGATGGCATAATTGTTGAAAAATCCAAAAAAATGATGGATTTGGTAAAGCATGTTCAATTATCTCTAATCTTTGTGCTGCTTGCCTATTTTTCGCAATCGCTGCTCCACCGAAAACACTTGAAATAATTTTATCTCTCCCGAAACTAAAAAACGCAGCATCACCGATTGTTCCAACTTTCTTTCCTTTATATACTGCACCTAACGCATGTGCGCAATCTTCAATAACAAATACTTTGTGCTTTTTTGCAATAACCATAACTTTGTCCATATCTGCCGGTGTGCCAAATGTATGTTGGACAATAATTGCTTTTGTTTTTTTAGTAATCGATTTTTCAAGTTGATCTGGATTAATATTTGCTGAGTCATCAATATCAACATATTTTGGCGTTGCTCCTGAAAACCTGATTGCATTGGGAACTACCATGCAAGTAAACGCTTGGAGTATGACCTCGTTACCAGCGCCAATTCCAAAAGACTCCAAAAGCGCTGTGAGAGCACTTCTTCCTGAAGAAAAAAGTGTTACGTGACTGGAATCAAATTTCTTCTTAAACCAGTCAATAACTTTTTTTCTTTCGTCATCTTTGTACCATCGCCAAGGCATGAAGAGAATTTGTAGCGCTCGTTGCACATCATCATGTTCCGTGTTTGGTGACATTCCTACTGTAATAATTTCCATACATATTCAGCTTCTTTCCCTTTAAATAATATCGCGTCACCATAACTTACTATTGATCGGATATACGATGCAGCTTTTTCAGGAGAGAAAATAAAGACCTTCTTTTTTTGATCAATTTTTCGTACTCCATCGATAAACGCTTTCGAAAAATTTCTGTTTGTCAAAATTATCGCATCACATATTTTGCCTGCTTTTTGACCAACAGCAACATGGGCACTATCCGTATATCCACCAAGTTCAATCATTGGTTGAAAAACGAGAATTTTTTTCTTTTCGAATTTTTCCAGATAATGTATGGCTGCAATAGCTGCGTCGGGATTGTTATTAAAAGTATCATTCACAAGTATTTCTCCTTTGCGTCCTTTTGACAATTGCATGACTCGATCAACACCTTTGATTTTTTCAGCTCCACCTACAGCTTCATCAAACGTCATACCAGATGCAATTGAAGCAGCCGTAGCAAGTGCAATATTAATAACAAAATGCTCCCCTTTAATAGGAACCGAAACGCGTTTCGAGAAATCCTTATAATGCAACGTAAAAGTGCATGATGTTTCGTTTGAAACACTCTTATCAACCCAGAACGTTGCTTCTGGATGACTTTTTTTATCTTTCGTGACAAACCAGACATCACATCCATCACGTTTAGCCCATTTTCCCATCGTATAACAATATTCATTATCAGCATTCACAATTGCAATTCGATTTCCGGATAAACCTGATAATAATTCATATTTTGCTTTCATCGTATTTTCTATGGATCCGAATAGGTCCTGATGTTGCGCATTAATTGCAGTGATAATTCCTATTTCCGGATGTACAAGATTGGTCATTTCCGCAATTTCGCCAATTTTATACGCTCCCATTTCAACAACAAACATCTCTTGATTTTTAAATTGAGATAACACTGTTTCAGAAATGCCGATAGCTGAATTTTTACTCAGTTCTGTTTTTAAAACAGAATATTTGCTACTTAATATTGTTGAAAGAAATTCTTTTGTTGACGTTTTTCCGAAACTTCCTGTTATGCCGATAACAGATTTCCAATTGTGATTTATAAGCAACTTTTTGGCTTGCTGAATTTTATATGTATGATAAAGAAAGGTCGGGATGCGAAAAAGAGTTACGTATACAAAAGATAAAGGGAAAAGAAATAGATCAAGAAGCAATAGGTTTACGAGAATTGTATATGGAAGTGAAATAAGCAACAAGATTTCAGTACTTGTTAACGCAATACATAACGTAAAGGTTTTTAGCGAAAGAGGCGGCAGTTTCCATTTTGGAAAGTAAATCCATTTTCCTTGCGAAGTCCTACGCAGATGAATAAACATTCTGTCTGGTCGATATTCTTTCACATACCACAAATGAATATACGAACTCATGTTCGCCACAATTCGTAAACACCAAATAATAGAAATTATAGAAATAAACATACTTCTTTCACAAAATTTTTTGGGTCATCAATAATAACACTATGTTTTCCGTGAGGAAGAATTATTAATTTTGCATTCGGAATTGTTTCTTTCATTTTATTTGCTATCCGAACGGGTACAATAATATCTTCTTCTCCCCATAAGAGAAGTGTGGGCACACGAATACTTTTCATATATTTTATTAATGGTTCTCCAACAATATTTTTAAATGTTTGTCTCATTGCACCCTCCGCCCGATAAAAATCACGAGCACCAATTATGTAGTAAAACCACCCACGAATCTTATCTGCAATCTTGGATAAACCAGGTAAAGAAAAAATAAGTTTACCGATTTTTGAAATTCCTACAAAAACAACCCATTTTGTTTGCTTCACTGGTCTATAACCAGGTGTCCCGCATAAAATAATTGCTTTAGCGTCCGTATTTTCTGAAGAAACATACTTAATGACGACCCGTCCGCCAAATGAATGACCAATAAGAATAGGTGTTTTGATATTTTTTTCTTTAATAAATGAACGCAAAAATTCTGAATAATCATGAAGAGTCAATGGATGTGTCGGAATAGCTGCCTCTCCAAAACCAGGCATATCAGGCGCGTATACTGTATACCCTTTTTTTTCAAACTCGACTATTGTATCGTGATATGCTGTCCGTGCATTTTTTGCCCTTCCCCATCCATGAAGAAGTATGATGGTCTTGCCGTTTTTCATAAAGATTTACGAAATTCCTCTCGTGAAACAACGGCTTTTTTCGTATTGTCAATCGTCGTTGGAATTCCATTTTTCAAAAATATAAATTTATCTTCCTCAAGATCACGATCAACAACAACGCCTGCTCCGATAAAGGAATTTTGACCGATTTTTATGCCTGGCATAATGCTAGAATTAACCCCCATTCGAACATTATTCCCTATCATTGCCCCTAATTTATTTTTCTCTGTCTTTATTTTTTCTCCCTTCACGACATTTGATATTTCTTCGTCATCGAGACGTAAATTTGCACATACTGATCCAGATCCCATACTGACATTATTTCCAATGACGCTATCACCGATATAATTTGTATGGAACCAACAATTGTCTCCAATGTAACTTCTTGTAATATCTGTACTAAATCCTGTTACAACAAACGATCCAATATGGCTATGCCTGATAATGTTATTATTTCCGATAATCGTATTTTTACCGATGTATACAGGACCGACTATTTTTGTTCCTTCAAAAATTTTCACTCCCTCTTCAATAATCACCGATCCTTCGATAACAACATTCTTTTTTATCTCAACACTTGGATGGATATGTTGTTCTTGTTTTGTTGGAAAAAATTGTTGCATACACGTAAGAATATGCCACGGATATTTCATCGGACACCAGTTTAAAAATTCCGTAATTTCAGCTTTACATGAAAGTCCGTTTGCTATGACCAGATTCATTGCCTTTTCATATCCGTTTACTTGATCATCTCCAACTAATTTTACAGCATCAATAATAGTTCCTGCTTTTGGATAAAAATCAGCGACAATTCTGCCAATATCACTCGGTTCTTTTCCTTTTGGTGGTTTTTCTATCACTTCAGCAACTGTCTTATCGATGTTAAACCGAAGATAGCCTCCGGGAAAATAATTTGACAGGCGAACTGCACCGAGAATCATCGTATTCTCTCCCTGAATTTTTTGCACAAAACTCGTTATAAAATTATCTGAATAATAATCAGATGTATTTAAAATTAAAATCGGTTCATCAAGAAGTAAACCATCCAGAGCAGCGACAGCTTGTCCCATCCCCTGACCTTTCTGTATAAC
This sequence comes from uncultured Gammaproteobacteria bacterium, assembly GCA_964423435.1. Classification (GTDB taxonomy): domain Bacteria; phylum Patescibacteriota; class Microgenomatia; order UBA10105; family UBA927; genus CAIJMI01. Next base: position 7,389 of record CAYRFA010000020.1, read on the forward strand.
ATATGAAACACGTAATCCTTCTGGCACAACAACTGAACGAATGGAATTGTTGGTACTCTCGTTTGTCACTACAATGCACGTATCAATGCCTGCACGTATAAGTTGCAGGTAGTGCCAATATAAAAACTCTTTCCCTTGAAAAACAAAAGTATTCTTATCGAGAAGCGGCCAAAAACGGCTTGATATTCCTCCTGATAGCAGTACTGCTGTAATAAGTTTAGCCATATATCCTCCTTTTAAATAACCGTATCTTCTTCAATTCGCTCAATAGATGCGCCGAGCGCTTGGAGACGTGTATCAATATGTTCGTATCCCCTGTCAATTTGTTCCACTCCATAAATAGAGCTTTGACCAGTCGCAATCATTGCCGCAAGTACGACTGTCGCTCCAGCACGTAAATCATTCATAGAAAGAATGGCATTATGAAGTGGTGTTATCCCTGTAATCTGAATTGCTTGATGTGTTTCTGTTGCTTTATCTTCCCAATTAAAATTGTAAAAAACTTTCGGGTTATTCACAACTGGATCAAAATACGTAATATCTGCCCCCATTTTACGAAGTTCCTCGACATAAAAAAATCTATTTTCAAATACTGCTTCGTGAATTGTAGAAACTCCAGCTGCTTGTGTCATCAATATTGCCCATGGTGCTTGCCAGTCGGTCATAAACCCCGGATGACTACCAGTGACAATATCAACGGGTTGGATTGGTTTGTCATAAAAATATTCTGTCGTTGTATCATCGATCATTTTATATACTCCACCTGCTTTTTCAAAAACATCTAAAAATGCTTTCATATGTTTTCGTTCAGAATGATGCACTGTAATATCGCCTTTTGTTGCAAGAGCAGCTATTGCAAATGTTACTTCTTCATTCCTGTCAGACATTATTGTGTATTCTGTACCGTGAAGTTTTGGTACACCTGCGATTGTTATTTCTCTTTTGCCGCTTCGTATGATTTTTGCTCCCATTGCGGTAAGAAGTGCAATGAGATCATCAATTTCAACCTCTTCAGCAGCATTTTTAAGAATTGTCTTTCCGTCAGCAAGCACTGCTGCAAGAATGAGTGTTTCTGTGCCTGTGTGCGTATTTTTTAAGAAAGTAATTTCAGCCCCATGAAGATGTTTAGCATGTGCATGAAAATATCCGTCCTTCGAATCATATTCAATGGTAGCTCCCATAAGCTTTAGTCCTTCTATATGTCTATCTATTGGCCGTGCTCCTATCCGACAGCCTCCCGGATTTGGAATCGTCGCACTTCCATAGCGTGATAACATCGGACCAAGAACCAAAGAGGATGTGCGGAGACGCGCGCCAATCTCAAGCGGAACTATTGTCTCTTTCGTGTTCCCGTCTTTAATGCGAATAATATTACCATCTACTGTTACTTGCGCCCCAAGGCTTTTAATGACATCGAGCATAAGATGTACATCCCTGATCTGCGGCATGTTATGAAGGATTATCTCTTCGTCTGTCAAAAGCGACGTTACAATTGCTTTGAGAGCCACATTTTTAGCCCCCGCGATAGTCACATCACCATGAAGTATTGTTGGGCCGTTAATAACAAATTTTTCCATAGTTCTTAAAACTCTCCTACTCGTATCACTTCTTCCTTCATTTCTACTCCAAATTGACTGTGTACACGCTCAGCAATTGCTCTCATTAATTGTAGCACATCAGAAGCGGTTGCATTTCCCGTATTGACGATAAAATTTGCATGAGTAGTCGATACTATTGCGCCACCTACTACCATGTCTTTACACCCTGCGTGGTCAATCAAATATCCTGAGCTGGTTGTATGATCAGGAGTTTGCGCAATAATCGCCTCGGCTTGTGTAATATTTTTAAATACGCATCCTGCGGTTTTCACACCTTGCGGTTGCGTATTTTTTCTATATTCAATACTCTTATTTGCAGTTTTCCATAAAATGTTTTTATCTCCCCTTTGAAGTTCGAAGACAACGGAAAGAATGATATCTTTGGACCGATGAACCTGTTCTTTTGGAACAATCTGGATCTCATTTTCTTGTGTGAGTATTCTGGCTTGAAAAAGCACATCTCCAACATAAGAAGGTGGGTTCATCCATTTAGAATTCATATACGCAGCGCCTCCAACTGATCCGGGTAATCCTAAATGCATTTCCAGTCCCTGCAGACCCTCGTCAATAGTATACCTAACAAGTAAATTAAATGGCACTCCAGAATCCGCTTCCACATAGACACTTCCTGTTTTAATTCCTCCTGTGATTGTACCTTTAGCACCTTTTATTGCAATTGTATGTGTACAATCCCGAATGACCAGTCCCCTAAATCCTCTGTCTCCTACAAGAATATTCGACCCGCCGCCAAGGATAAAAAACGGGAAATGCAATTCTCTTGCTACTATGACAGCACGAGCAAGATCATCGCATGTACGGGCTTCAAAAAAATAATCAGCAGGACCACCAATATTAAATGTAGTATATGGTGCTAGCGTTACTTGTTCTTTTAGTGTTGACCCTAATAGTTCCTGAAGTTTTTTCATATTTGTGACGCTATTGCGTAACTCCATTCGTAAATATCTCCTGCTCCCATACAAACAATGATGTCCCCTGGTGACAGATGTTTCTTTATATATCCCATGACTCCTAATAAATCTTTGACATATTGAACACTAGTATGATATTTAGAAATTTCTTCGACAAGTGTCGCGCTCGTTATATCAGATCTAACTTCTTCTCGCGCCGAAGCATAAATATCTGCTATCAGCACAATATCGCTTTTTGAAAAACTTTTCGCAAATTCCGATAATAGCGAAGCTGTTCGTGAGTAGGTGTGTGGTTGAAAGATAGTAATGATACGGCTTTTCGGATACCACGCACGGAGTGCATCAAGAGAAGCAATAATTTCGTGTGGATGATGCGCGTAATCATCATATATCTGGATATCTTTATCTGTATAGATTATCTCCAATCTTCGTTTAGCCCCTTTAAATTGCATCAATCCTTTTTTGATAGTCTCATATGACAATCCAAATTCATGAGCCGCAACGAGGGCCGCGAGTGCATTAAGAATATTATGTTTCCCTGGAACTGCCAAAACAAATTCACCGATCGTTGTCCCACCGACAGCAACAGTGAAAAATGTCCGCCCTTCTTCAAACGAAACGTGGATAATTTGATACTCTGAATTTTGGGAATATCCATACGTTACCGTATGAATATTCTTTTGACATAAAACCGAACTTGGAACATCATCATGATTCACTATTGTTGTTTTTCTTCCTGTGATTTGATTTTGGAGCGTAAGAAAAGCTTTTTGAACATCTTCCAGATTTGCATATGCATCCGGATGGTCGTAATCAATATTCGTGACAACTAATACCTCTGGATGCTGCCAAAGAAACCGAGGCCTTGCATCATGTCCCGGGTCAGTTATATATTCGTCAGCCTCTGCTATAAAGACATTACCGCGTCCGTAATGACCAGGATTTCCAAGTCCTAATATTTCTCCACAGCCAATTGCATACGATGGATCTAATCCCGCTTTTGAAAAAATGGTTGCTAGCATTGCGCTTGTTGTTGTTTTTCCGTGACTTCCGGCAACGCTAATCTTCCTGTTCCCATCCATGACCATTCCAAGCGCTTGCCCATGAGACATAACAGGAATTCCTTTTTCTGCGGCAGTCATAACTTCAATATTGTCTTTTCCTCCATGAGCTCCGGTATAGATGACTAGATCAAGGTTTTTCTGTTTGTCAATTGTGTTTACTGAAAAACCCTCAGAAATAGAAACATGTGTCTTATCTAATACATGCTGCGTTGGGAATATACCTTTAACATCAGAACCGGTTATTTTTACCCCTTGGTCATGAAAATACAAGGCAAGAGATGTCATTGCCACCCCTTTAATTCCAACAAAATGAATATGTCTATATTTCATTGCTTTCATATCGTTTTTGTATATCCAATATATCCCATTATTTCACCAAACGGTTCATCTTTCCTGCGCCATGAATAAAATTCTTCTTTATTTTCAAACGTACAAAGTGTTT
>CAYRFA010000021.1:0-11179 GCA_964423435.1 uncultured Gammaproteobacteria bacterium
ATAATAGGAACACTGGTGCCAATAATGACGGATGCATTAGCTGTGGTTAGAGCAAGTCCGCTGTAATAAAAGAGGATGTTTAATGCATTGAAAATTCCAAGCGGCAACAATATCTTAATAGAAGATATTGATTTTTTTTCTTTCAGAAACCAGGGAAGAAGAATGAGTGTGGCTAACCCAAAACGATAAAAGGCGATGACAAACGGATGTGCTTCACGGACAAGAATTTTCCCCACTGTTCCTGCCGCACTCCAAAGAATGGCTGCAATGACAATTGCAATAATTGCTTTTATCCGAAGTGACATATGCTTGAGTATATCACCTCAAGATATATTTAGAATGATATAATACCGGTAATTGATTACCATGAAAAACAACGATAAACAAATTACCAATATTATTTATGAAGCTGCAACAATGAAGCGCATGAAGCGGGTTGGATTTCAGATTTTGGGAAACGGCGAAGAAAGTATAGGCGAGCATTCATTTATGACTGCAGTTATTGCATATTTTTTAGCGAAAAAATTGCATCTTGATATCGGGAAAACCCTTACAATGAGCATATTTCATGATATGCACGAGACACGTGTTGGAGATGCTCATAAAATTGCGCTGAAATATATTACCAGAAATCAGAAGAAAGCAAATAATGACATTTTTGGGTTAATAGATCAAGAGTTAGTGCGACTTCTTGATGAATATGAAGAAAGAAAAACACCAGAAGCACAAATTGTATTTGAAGCAAACGTGATAGCGCTTCTTGTGAGATTAAAACCCTTGACCGAGCAGGGAGACATTCATGCTGAAAAATGGATGATGAATAAAACTCGTATAAGAACTCCGGAAGCAGTTGAGTTAACAAAAATATTGCTCGAAACAGATTCACAAGATTGGTGGCTTGATATTCAAAATGAACTGGAAAAAGAGTTTAAGAAAAATCCTTGATATTGGAAGGGTCGCATAGTTGGTCTAGTGCGCGCGCTTGGAGAGCGCGTATCGCCGCAAGGTGATCGCGGGTTCAAATCCCGCCCCTTCCGCCAAGTTTTACATTCATGTTACAGACTGGATTGTTAAGAAAGAATTCTTTGTAGTTCTTTCAAAGATTCCTCTTGTGAATGATGTGTGTCGAAATAGCGTTCTGTTTGTTTTTCAATTGCAGTCTTTTGTGTGCGAGAAAATTTAAAAAATGAACGAATTGTTCGTGCAAGTGATTGTGGGTCGATTTGTTTAGCGACCAATTTTTTATTAATTGATTCTAAGATGTTTGGAGTATGACCAGATGGAAAACCAATGACAGGAGTTCCATAGGATAGTGATTCTAGCGTGACTAAGCCAAGCATTTCCAGTCTTATTGATGGTACTATGGTTACATCCGCCGCTTTGTAGTAGAGATGCATACCATTGGGATTAACTTCCCCTGTTAAATAAATACGTTTATGTGCATGGAAAGAATCGTATTGCGTTAAAGAAGTAAGATATTCGACTGATTCGCCATGAAGTGGTCCTGTGACAACGAGAAGAAGATTTTTGTCATGAAGTAAATTGATAGCTTGAATTAAAATATGCAATCCTTTTCGCGGTTCTATCCTGGAAGGGAAAAGAATAATCCTTGATTTTTCAGCAAAACCCAATGATCTTCTTGCGTCAGATTTATCTTGTAGTGTTGCGGGCATATATGAAAATGGTACAGGGAGAACTTCAGTGTTTGCTGTTACTCCAAAATGTTTTTTTATCAGTGACTGGGCATACGGGCTGAAACAGACAGGCTCGGAAATCAGCAGGGTAAGACGTTGTATGGTCCAATAAAACAAGGACATTGCGAAGCGCCTGATTTTTAACACCATGGTAGTAGTTGGGTGTCCCAATGATTCCATTTCTTTATGAAGGGATCCGTGATAGAAATACACACATTTTCTATGCGTTATTAAACAAAAAAGCGCCGCTGCTAATCCGGAAAACGCATTGTTGACAACAATCATTGCTTCTTTTGGTGTATTACCGAGCAGTTTCAAAGTATGGAAAAATACAAGAAAAAATATACACACCTGGTTGATTCTGGGTACTTGATAAGTATAGTGAGTATCGGCAAACGAGAATGTATCGGTATACAAATGTTGATCAAATCCGATCCCTGCAATAACGATGATATTGCCTTTATACCGCTTTTTGTATGCTCTCCAAAGTCTCCTGTTGAGGGTAAAAAGACCTCCGGGATACAAATCATCGAAGACGATAACAATAGGTTGCTGTTTCATGATGGTTCCATCGCATGGGTGCAGGGATTGCCCGTTTATTATAGGGAATAGGTATGAAGGTATCAATTAGGTGATATAAAGGTGTTTGCGTATGTCCAGGATATTGTCGGATCGACAAACAATTGTGTGAATAACCCATTCCGGTGAAAATGTTCTTCGATTGTCGAATCGGCATAGACAGTATGGGGGATATAGCTGCACTTGCTACAGATAGGGAGAGTTTTCCGTTTCCCAAAAAAGAGGTTTTTGCGCACTTGTTGGAATTTAGGACTCAACCAGATGTTCCGTAAAGATTGTTTTCTGATGTTGCCAAAAGTGACAGCACCGAAATAATCACTACAGCATAGGACTACATCCCCATGCCAGTTGATGGTCATGGTTGTGGATGTCCGATAGCACGGAGTTTTCTGTATTGGCCTTTTGCCTAGATGTGGGAGGAGCCCGCCGCGGTTATCGGTGAACGCTGTCGTGACGCGGACAGATATCATATGTCTATACTTTGGTTTCTTTTCTTCTATCCACTGGAGTATTTCTTTCACATTTTGGTTTATTTTTCCATCATATTGGCTGACATAGAGGAGATTTACCTGTGCCTTTCCAAACGCAGTTACGATTTTTTTTGTCAGAAAATCGCCATTCGTATTGAGCTGAATAAATGCATCTGGGCATGCCCTCCGTACCATACCGACAAATCGGATGATCCGTTTATCTATGAGTGGCTCTCCATACATATGGAGCGATATTCTGCCTTTGTAGTGCAAGGAACTTAGTTGATTGATAATATGTTTAAAATCTTCTATTTTCATGACTCCTTTTTCCCGTCCTAGGAGAGAATTAGGGCAAAAACTGCAGCGTCTGTTACAGAGAGCAGTTGTTTCTATGACGATTGCCTGGAACAGGTCGTGTGTGACATATATTCTGAGTAGTTGTTGGAGTTCTTGTAATGAATACATAGGTTCAGGAAAAAAATGATTTCACTGTTTTATTCACCATATCACGTTTATCTTTTGATGCATCTGGGAAAATCCGTACCTTATTTTTATAGCGAGTAAGAAATTTTTTGTCTGTGTTGTTTATTACAAAAATGACGTCTGCGTAGTCCTGGATTTTTCGTTCGCAGACAGATATATTTTTTTCGGAGAGCTTTGTTTTATACCGAGTTTGTGACAAATCATATAGTACTACCGTTTCATTGAAAATGCCCGGTATATAGATCCAGTGGAGATTAAACATCTTTTCGGATCCGCAAATATATACAATTGGTTTTTTCCTATTAATCAGATTTTTTTTGCGCAGCAAATTTAATTTATGTGAAAGAAGAGGTAGTAGAATCAAATTATTTAAAAAAGAAACCAATGGTATACGAGGAAACGGAAATAATCCAACTGGAAAGAAAAGATGGATGTTTGCATGTGGTGCGAGTAAAAATCGGACATACTCTTTATATATCCTCTCGGAGAGAAATGTTTTCAAAGAAACGACGGAAGAGCTCGGTATGACGAGAATCGTATTATCCTCAGCAAAAAGTTGAATAAAAGACAAATACGTTTCATTCAATTCACGGAGAGAATCAACAAGAAAAATAATATATTCGTGTTTCATGATAAAGGCTGGGAAAAAAGCCGTGTACGGACGGCAAGTCGGATCGCATCCAGCGGAAAGAGAAGTTTTGCCCTCCAACAATAATGTTTGCATATTGCAGGTAATTGTTCCGGACGCAGGCTTGTCAATTGAATTGTATATTTGTCTTTCGGAAGAGATACGGAATTGGCTTTGGTAAGCGCACAACTAAGAGTGAATTCATCCGTACCAAACTGGGTGTCAAACCACGTTTTATCCAGAATGCTGAAAATTTTATTTAGTCGTTCTGCTCGGATGAGTTTAGGATCGGGAACACACAAGATTCCATTGTTAAATAACGTATTCGTATTTTTAAAATATGTGACTTTCAACAATTCCCGGTAGGAATGGTATAAATCCAGATAATTATCGTCGTCATTGTATTTTTTGGTCCTGAGACGCTGGTTATACTCCATGTTGAGACAATATTTTTTCGGCCTTTCGATCCAATCGATGATTTCTTCAGGAGGGCTGAAAAATAAAATATCACTGTCAATAAAAATGTATTTAGGATACCGCTCTAAGAGCATGAAAGCTATTTTCCATTTAATGATAGGGGTAAATTCAGCAGTGATGAAATGTTCGATGGCGGGATACTTGGAGAATATTCGGGAAAGTTTTCTTTCTATCATACTTGTTGAAAAGATAGAAACGGAAAAGTGTTTCTGTAATGTGAAGATATCTTGCTGCGTCAGTGTCCCATCATTGATGATGGCAATAGGAAGACTTTTCTTTATGAAATAAAACAAAGACTCTATGGTATAGAGGAACATGGAAATATCTTTATGACAGAGCAATGTCACAAGATGAATATTTTTTACACTAGGGTTTGTATGTGGAGCAAAAAAATTTGGTAGAGTACGGAAAACATACTGTTTAGAACCTTGTGTGATTGGTTGTAAAAGTTTCATACGGATAAGCAATTTCGTAGTAGTGGTTGTAACATATTTGATTAGCAATGTCTATATATAATCAGGTATACTAAAAAGGAATTCTCAATAATTTATATTGATTTACTATGAAAAAAATAGGCCTATGGATTTTTACCCTTCTTCTCGCAATAGTCGTAATTATCGGTTATCAAAAATATCAGTCATCACATAAAATAAAGGCCCCCCGTTTATATTGGTTCATCCCTGACGGAGTTCGAGCAGAACCAACATTATTTACACTTTTCACATGGGCAAAAGAAGGTAAACTTCCGCATATAAAAAAACTTATGGAACAAGGATCGTATGGATACTCCTACCCCAATTTTCCAAGTCACACACCCACAAATTTTGCAACACTACTCACTGGTTCTTATCCTGAAGTTCATGGTATTAATGATGGACCGATGCATACTCTTGGAAAACCGCTTGATAGTGTTGCCATAGGAGGATTCAGATCTGTTGCAAAGAAAGTTGCTCCAATTTGGAAAACACTTGAGGAAGCAGGATTGAAAGTATTTTTACAATCGATTCCAGGTTCTACGCCGCCGGAACTCAATCAGGGAACTGTTGTCCGCGGACGGTGGGGAGGTTGGGGAGCGGATTTCAATGCCATTAACTTTGAAACAAAAGGAGACTTATCCGAACGGATTAAACAGGGACGGGCAGTACGATGGTTTTATTTCGGTCCACTATTGACGCAATACATAGATTCAGTTCCAGTTGAAACATGGAATTTAACCCAAAAAAGTTATTCACCGCCAAAAGAAATAGCGTTGACTGGATGGGGAGCAACGGTCTATGCGTACGAGACAGATACAACTGATAATGGGAACGTAGATTATGACACCATTCTTTTGTCAAAAGATAAAAAAACCGTTTTTGCAACACTCCGCCAGGGAGAATGGAGTAATTGGGAGCCGATCACGTTGGTATGGCAATCGGGTGACCAAAAACAACCCGTTGATACATCTCTGAAAGTTGCACTTATTAAGCTGAATCCAGACGGATTTTTCCGCATCAGAGTGTTGTATAACAATCTCAATCAATACATTTCCAGTCCAGAGACGGCAGCTGGAATATTGGAACGGGCTGTCGGACCAATGGTAGATTTTCCGGATAACTTTCCGGCACAGCTGGTGTATTACACAGAAGACAAGAAAATATTTTTAGATGAAGCGGTAATGTCATTTGATTGGCATACAAAAGTAATTGATACGATTGTGCAGGCTTTTGCCCCTGATGTTGTTATCCATGATATTTATACGCCGAATCAAATGCTGACAAGCAGGTGGTGGATGGGATATATAGATCCGAAAAGTACTCATTACAATGATGTGACTAAACAACAACGTGATTCCTTATGGAAAGAAGTTGGGGATATGTATAAACATCTCGATGATATGATCGGGGAGATACAAAAAAACGCAAATAGCCAAACGTATATTGTTTTAAGTTCCGATCATGGAGCAGTTCCGCTCAATACGTATGTAAATCTCAATAATCTTTTTACCTCAAAAGGTTGGTTGAAATTTACCATCGATCCGAAGACGGGGGAGCCGATCATAGATTGGAAAAACTCGCAGGTTATATACCTTAAGATGGCGCATGTCTATATTAATCCGGATGGGTTAAACGGTAATTATGTTCGTGCATCTGGCTCCCAATATGAATCGCTCAGAAACGAAGTCATCGCGACACTTCAATCTTTACAAGCTCCTGACGGAATAAAACCAGTTGTTGATATCCAGAAGTGGGAAGATGTGAAGCAATATATGCAGCTTGATCCGGATCGGACTGGGGACTTGGTGATTGCAAACGCGCCGGGGTATGGATGGAATGAAGAGATAACATCTAATCTTACTCTTTTTTCTAATCCGCAAGTTACTGGATATAAACAGGCAATTATTGCAAAAGACGATCCTGGGATGTGGACACCATTTATTATTGCAGGTCCTGGCATTAAGAAAAACAACTACCTAGGAGATACCCCTTTTCCATTGGTTGATCAATATCCGACAATTATGAAAGCACTGCAACAAAAAATTCCTGATTTTGTCCAGGGAAAAACACTTCCTGTTTTTACTTCCAATTAACGACAGTGAATCAGTTTTATGAGCGTTGTGTGTGGACTATTCAGAGAATCGAGTTGATTGGTAATGTATATAGCATCCTCATTTTTTGTCTTTGGGATGAATAATTCCGCTTTATACCAGGATGAACGATTTTTACAGAATATCAGGGCGATGTGAGCCACATATGCAATCTGATTTTCTATGCATGTGCCATACTGTAATTGGTCGTTTACATAGCTTTTGATGATGGTCATGGTTGTTAAGGGTGTGTTATATGTTGAAACATTCGGTTGGTAAAGAGGATCACATGTGATCTTATCGGAAAGTGGTCCTGGATACGGGGAGCGGGCGACATTAAATAACCCTTCCAACTGCATCGTAGTCGTTTTTGACAATGTATCCGCTTCCATCTGAGATAATCCCGTTTGTTTTTCAACCCTGAAAAAACCAAAATCGGACATATAAAGCGCACGATATGTATTTTTGGTGTGTTCATATACAGTGGGATGAGGACGTAACAATAATTGGTCGGTGGAAATACATGATATGCCATCACACTGCTTAATAATCCAGAGTACAAGCAGAATACATGCCAATAAAATTATGAATATGCCACTGCCATACAAGGTTTTTTTCATGTCTGTTCTATAATACACATATGGGCAAGAAAATCCTATTTATTGTTGTAACAATACTTACAATTGCTGGTGGATTATATTTTTTAAAACCAGAAATATTCGTGAGTATTTTCAGAAAACCGTCTTCACAACAAAAAGCACTATGCGAAAATTGCAACGTACTTCTTATTTCCCTCGATACATGTGCAGCAAAACATATGGAATGTTATGGATATAGTAGGAACACGGCACCGAATTTCTGCCAACTTGCCAAAGAAGGAATATTTTTCAAAAATGCTTATGCGAATGCAACGTGGACATTGCCCAGCCATGTATCCATGTTGAGCGGTTTGTATCCATCTACACACAAAGTACTCCTCAGTGGTGATAGATTATCCTCAGACATACGTCTCTTGCCGGAATTATTGCACGAACGTGGATACACCACACATTTCTTTATACCGGAAGGTGATTTTACGTTACCAGTCGACACTGTGTATAACAAAGGGATTGACCACTATGTGCATGATGAGTATGATACGCCTGAATACTTTCAGCGTGCCCTAGATGTATTAGAACATAATGAAGAGAAACAGTTTGTTTTTTTCCATAACTATTTCTGCCACGGCCCATATTTTATCGATACCGACCACCCGAAGTACACAACACTATCCGTGCCGATAATCCCGATCCATTCGGAAGACATATCTAATCGGCCGTTTGATGCATCGCTTTCTGCATATTTGTTGGAATCAATTCCAAAAGGATTGGCAAATGGTCAGTTTCGTACTTCACCAGATGCAATTCATAATTTTTTAGTTCGCCTGAAAGATGCATCCAATATCGATGAGGCAATTAGTATATATGATGACGCAGTCCGGCATGATATGTGGGGTGAATGGGGAATGATGTATGGATACATAGAAAGTTTTCGCTATTGGAACACCATTGATATACAAAATCCAAAACATATAGAATTTGTGAAAGCACTGTATGATCAACGGTTATCCAATGCGGACGGATCTATCATTGGTGCGCTGCGAAAGAAAATGCATGATCCAAATTTTCTCAAAAAAACAATTGTGATTATCACGGCGGACCATGGAGAAGAATTCATGGAACATGGATCCTTGACCCATGTAACATTATTTGATGATAATCTACGGATTCCATTGATCATCCTGATGCCAGGTTTTAGTGGTATCCCTGTTAAGGAATCAATACAAAGTGTTGATATAGTGCCGACGCTTTTGGAAGCGCTTGGTATCAGAACATCTATTCCGTTTAATGGAAAAAGCCTTGTTCCGTTGTTTTCCAGCGGATTTTTTGGTTCACGCCTACTTATTGCAAAAGGACATCAGGGAATGCAACCGACTGTTTCTGTGATTCGAGAAGGGGTTTGGAAGGTCTTTATTACAGCACAAAATAATACGATATTGCCATTTGCATTGTATAATACTGAAAAAGATTCAGAAGAACAAACCAATATTCTCCCGCAACATATGAGAAAGGCGGAGCAATTGATTAATCAATACAAAATAACACTTTCCAATATTGAAAAATGATGCCTGGATGTCGTAGATATTAACGATCTCTATTATTTACAAGAGAAGATGGATATAAATTGTTGGGAACGAGGATTTTAGTGAATTATCTCATGGTATCATATCATTTGATGATGAGTACGGGATTTATTTGGTGTAAATACAGATAGATTTAATTTTTCCATAGGACGTCCCTTGCTTATGAACCATGGTCATATTTCCGCCGCATCTCGCTAGGGAAAGATGATAGACAGACGGTGATACTTCTAAGTAATCCATGATATACTTCATGGACAATATGAGAGACCAGTATTATCGTGCTATCCAGCAACAATTAGAACCAAACGTCATGAACCATTCATTGGCTGTTGAAGCGTGTATGGATGGAATCTATGAATATCTTGCTTCCCAGAATCAACTTGGAAGCGGTGAACCTCCGAAAGAAGATTGGTTATTAGCGGGGCTTATTCATGATATTGATTATGGAGGAGAGTTTAAAAACGAACACCCGTTTAAACTGAAAGAAGCGCTCGTAAAATACCAGATCGAAATATCACCAGTTGTTGAGAATATTATCCGTGCGCACGCAGCACCGCATTTCAATATAACTCCAACAAATAAAGCGGAGTGGGCGATTTATTGCTGTGACAGCTTAACTGGTCTTATCATGGCCGTTGCATTCGTATACCCCTTACGAAAACTTGCTGATGTGAAAGTTTCATCAGTTGTGAAACGCTTTTTGAAACAACCAAATTTTGCAGCAGGAACCCGTCGAAGTGAAGTAGCGGAGTGTGCTAAACCCGAAGGACTCAACATTCCCATTGAAAAGTTTATTGAGATTTGTCTTATCTCGATGCAAGGTATTGCTTCTCAAATTGGGTTATAATCCAAGCATGACAAAACAAACGCAACAACAAGTTGTTGTTATTGGGGGAGGTCCTGCTGGTATCATGGCAGCGTTTTCCGTTTGCCACCACCACCCAAATTATAGTGTTACGATTCTTGACAAAGAGGCAGAACTTGGAAGAAAACTATGTATTTCCGGATCTGGAAGAGGAAACCTGACAAATAAGAATCTCACAAAAAATATTTATTCCTCTTTTTATACACGAGATCCCATTGTTTCTTCTGTATTTGAACAGTTTGGGTACGAAGATATACGATCTTTTTTTGAAACCCTTGGAATTCCTTTGTATGAAGAAGAAAAAACCTCTAAAGGAAAAATTTATCCAGTTGTTGATCACGCAAAAACAGTTCGAGATATTCTTGTCGATACAGTAAAAAACGCAGGAGTAACCATTGTGACCAATACCACTGTAACAAAATTAAAACGTGATCAAGATGGATGGGTTATTGAAACAAATAACAATATATACAATGCTGATAGCATTATTGTTGCAACTGGGGGGAAATCCTACCCAGCGCTCGGTGCTGATGGTTCAGGATATACACTTCTTTCTTCTTTAGGACACACGGTTGTTCCTCCTGTTCCGACAGCAGTTCCAATTGTTTCGAAAAATCCTTTGTCTCACCTATTACAAGGGGAGAAATACGTCATGGGGGTAGATGTGATTATAGATAACAAGGTGATTCAATCCGAAATTGGTGATGTTCTCTTTACTCAATATGGGATATCAGGATCAGCGATATTAGAAGTCAGTAGAGCAATTTCAATAGCGTTACATCGGGAACAAAAAAAGAATATTGCTGTACGACTATCATTTTTTCCTAATCAAACAATAGAAGTGGTACAGCAGGAATTGGAGAAGCGATGGAAGGCTCATCCTGAGTGGTTCGTAAGCCGGAGCTTGTGGGGAATGGTGACAACGAAAGTTGCAAACGCAGTTTGCATGATTGCGAAGTTTCCAAAAGAAAAAAAGTCAAAAGATTTAACCAACGAAGAACGTAAATGTGTTATTTCCATTCTTACCGCCTACGAACTCCCAGTAGAAGATACGCGTGGTTGGAATGAAGCAGAGTTTACGTCAGGAGGAATCTCTCTTGATGAAATAGACAGAATAACGCTTGCTTCAAAAAAAGTACCACGTGTATATCTCGCTGGGGAACTGGTAAATGTTGATGGAACAATTGGCGGATATAATTTATCTTGGGCATGGGCAAGTGGATGGGTGGCAGGAA
>CAYRFA010000022.1:0-10540 GCA_964423435.1 uncultured Gammaproteobacteria bacterium
GTTTTTTAAGCGCAACTTCTGGTGAAGTAGAAAGGTATGCTGGTGTTCCTTTTCTTGTTCTATCAAGAAGCGTTGTTTGAAAGACATCAATGTATGATTCTGCTGGAGGATTTCCAATGAGAATGGGTGTTTCCACTTCGTGAAACTTTCTTTCATCAAAAAATGAACGAACTTCTTTAATAACCCGTTCGCGCACAAAATATTGTTTCCATAATATTGGATTTGTTTTCAGTTTTTGCCATGTTTTCATAAAATTATCAATGAATTGTACTAATACGACGAATCTTTACCGCTTACGTGATGGGTGCTTTGGAGGAGCACTGGAAGAAGAAAAAAGCTTTACTTCAAAAGCTAGATAACATAGTTCAAGAATGCCTACAGTATTAACAACAAGAAGCGCAATAAACCACCACGGTTGGCTTCGTTTTGCTGCATGCCAGAGTGCGAGTCCTTTCCAAAACGATGACCATACGACCATTGGACCGATTCCCCACCACATCCAATGAGTGTTATAGTTGAAGCTATTTCCCAAAAACCAAGGTATCATATAGTGCATGTCTCTATATTATTTTGCAAACGTAAATATTTTTGCTTTGCTTCGAAGTTCCGTAAACCACGGTTGAATCTTTTCTCCAACCTTTTGTGTTAGAATTGCTTCCCGAGCCTCAGCCTGGATACTTGCCTCTTCTGTTGCA
This sequence comes from uncultured Gammaproteobacteria bacterium, assembly GCA_964423435.1. Lineage (GTDB taxonomy): Bacteria > Patescibacteriota > Microgenomatia > UBA10105 > UBA927 > CAIJMI01. Next base: position 696 of record CAYRFA010000022.1, read on the forward strand.
ACAAGTGACGCGCTATTGTTGGTTCGATACGTGGCAATCTCTTCATCAGTAATAGTGATGTCTTTTCCGATAAGCTTGGTGAGCATCATTTGGAGTTTAATTTGTTCATCAAAATCTGACTTTGTCATACCCTGAAATTTTAATACTTCATCGAGCGTGACGTTTCCACCAAAGCTTTTGAGAACTTCTTGTTCTTTTGCATCGATTTCTTTTTGTGTAACTGTTAATTTTGCTTTCTTCGCTTCATCAGCGATGAGCTGTTCAGTAATCATATTTTCAATCGTTTGTTGCCCAAATCGTGACATAAGAGTAGAGTTCACCGTCCACCTGAATATTGGCTTTCCGTTCACAATTGCTGACACGATGAGTCCGCGATTAAGAGCAACAAGAAACAAAATGACAACACCAAGAATAAGTGCAATTTTTGTTGTTTTAGACATACCACACAAACGACAATTCTGTGATGAACAACAAGAATCTTCAGTTGAAGTTATGGATAATTCTTCTGGAAGCGCAACTTTTTTTACTTGTCGAACTTTGTGAGATGCTGTTTTTTTTGGCATACGACTCCTTTATATGTGGCAGATTATAACTCTCAACAGCCTATCATAAAAGTCTTTTTGAAACAAGGACAAAGCGTATTTAACGGACACAGAGAACATTTAGGTTTTTTGGCTTGACAGATGGCTCTTCCATGATCAATGAGTTGGTAGGTTATGGTTCCCCATTCTGATAATGGAATAATGTTCATGAGTTCTTGCTCGATTTTAACCGGATTTTCATATGATTTTAATGACACGAGTTTCAGTCGTTTACTCAACCTTATGACGTGTGTATCAACGGCAATTCCTTCGTTTTTATGATACGCGTTATATAGCACAACATTGGCAGTTTTTCTTGCTACACCGGGAAGCGTAAGAAGCTCTTTCATGGTTTTTGGTACTTCCCCACCGAGCCTTTCTCGTATTTGTTTTGCTGATTCAATGATGTGTTTGGCTTTATTGTGGTAAAACCCGGTCGATCGAATATCCTGTTCAAACGCTTTGATATCTGCGTTTTCATAATCAGTAAGTGTTTTGTATTTAGTAAAAAGATTTTTTGTAACGACATTCACTCTTTTATCTGTGCATTGCGCCGAAAGAATGACTGCAACAAGCAATTCCCAAGAGTTTTGATATTGTAAGGCGATTTGTGCATGAGGATATGCTTGATGAAGGAGAGTAAATATTTTTTGAATTCTTGTTTTGTTTGTCATAACGATTTATTATGTATTTATGCATTCAATATTAACACGCATAAAGGTAAAATTATTCCCGCATATTTTCCGAATATTTCCCTCAAGGATATTTTTTAGCCTTATTTTCGTTGCGTTTTTTGGCGTCAATATCATCACATCTTCCTATTTGCCCCAATCATATGACAATTATAGAAAAGAGGTATTACATAATCCATTTTCCATCAATTCTTACATTCGCTTTGGCCAGGTCTTGTATGCACAAGGCAATAGTGCCGCAGCTGAAAAACAAATTATGGTTGCGACAAACGTATTAGGCGCACAAACAGAATTTCAGCAGATAGTATCAGATTGGGAGTATGCATCAAGCGCCAATGAGCGGGCATATAATTATTGGAAACAGATTACCAGTCAATATCCTGAATACAGAGACGGATATGTTCAGCTTGCACAAGCATCTTATGATTTAAAACGTCTTGATGAAGCAAAAAAATATTTACATCAAGCGAATAAGTTAGATCCAAATAACACACTGATAGCACGGGTACAGAAAGAAATGGGGTTGTAGGCTTACTTCTCTTGAGGTGACTCTTTCGTTTGTGTAGTTGGAGCTTCTTCTTCCCCTTCTTTTGTTTCTCCCTCAGGAATTGCTGTTTCTGCTCCTTCGGCTGGAACGACTGGTTCAGGTTCTTTTTCAACAACAAATGCGCCGATTTTGGCAACAATGAGTGTTTTATCTGTAAGAACCGTTACATCTGATGGAACAACAAGGTTTTGTACTGTAACCTGTTCATCAACTTGAGTCAGGTGGGAAATATCAATGGTAATTTTTTCAGGAAGATGAGCTGGTAAGGCTTCTACTTCAACATGGTCAATAAGGGTGAGAAGCACCCCAAGTCTATCTTTAATTGCTTGTGGCTCACCAACACATTCAACAGGTACTTCTGCGTGCACTTTTTCTTTGAGATCTACTTCATGAAATTCAACATGAAGAATAGCCCGTGTGACTGGGTGGAGTTGGACTGTATGGATAAGAACTGGATGAACATGTTTATCAATAGTTAGTTCAATAAGACCAGTCTCCCCTGCTTGAGCGTAGAGTTTTTTGAAATCAGAAAGCGAAACTGCGATTGTTATTGGTTTGGTTGATTTTCCATACACAGTTGAAGGAAGTAGGTTTTTAGCTCGAAGTTGTCGAACTTTTTTTCCAAGTAGGGTCCGTATTGTTCCTGATAGTGCGTATTTACTCATATTATTTTTTGAAAAAAACCTTAAGATAAAGATCTTGCAATAACAAGCTATTGTACTCGAGATATCCGTTGTTTGCAAGCTCGGAAGTGGTCCATGTTTGTGGAAATCGAAGTCGAATAAGTGTAGGCACCGTATCAATGCCTGATTGTTTTTGTTCATAGAGTTCTATTGTTACGTTGCGAGCATCGTCAATTCCAAAAAATTTTCTATCATAGGTTACGCGAATAGTATGTTCAGATCCTGGGGGGACATCCATAGCAACAGCAAGCACAGAATAATGAGGATAGCTTGTCGTATCTAATTCTCCATATGGGAGGGTAAATTGTTTTCCTTTTTGTATATTTTTTGTTACAAGAGGTGTTCCATCAAGCATAAAGGATGTTATGTGTGAATCTTTTGGGACAAAAATTCGCACGTAGGTTCGATATACTCCAGTTCCCGGTTCACCCGCTGAGGTATTCATTATGGTTCGAGTGAGCACTTCTGTTACTTTTCCAGATTCTTCAATAGTGATGTCTCTCCTGTCCTGTCTTTTTATAAAGTAGTTTACTTTATTTATCCCCATGTTTGCTTCGTTGATGTGGACATAATGAGTGAGGCATGGAACAGATGTTGGTGCGTCTTTACACAATGTTCGTGATGGTAATACTCCACCCCAGGTAAATTGGGTTACGAGTTGTTGCGCATCGGCATTTGTAAAGTAGAGTTGAATATCGCGTTTTTGTAGTCCTGATTGAAATAATTCAAAGAGACGGATTCCAGAGATGTTTTTATTCCCCATCAAAGAGTTTGTGAGAGCTGTAAAAAGACTACCTAAGAAATCTTTTTTTTGCGTTGAACCTGGAAAAAAGTTTTCTTGCGTGTAAAATATTGCTTTTGCATAAAAATTCGAAGCGGTGATTTGATCATTGAAATCAACAAGTTTAATCGGACCAGTCAACTCTAATAACTGAACAATTAAAGATGTTGTTATGCCGATAACCCCCTGAGGAGTTTTCCCTGTTTCTTTTTCGTAAAACCACAACGCCCGCTTCGCACTTTCCTCAAAATCAGGATCCCAATTACTGTCCCTGAGATACCAATGTTCTTGATGTAGTAGATCAACAATTGGTATCGGTGGATCAATGTGACCACGAAGCTGTCCGTCTACTGTGTATACGTCCTCGATTGCACTTTGAGATATTTTGCCATCAGTTACCGTGATATTCATAAGTGACCCAATAAATCCACCAGTGGGTCGCAGTTCCGCACTATTTTGAAGGAGCATAAGTGCTGTCATTGGTTCTTTATATCCTGAAACATATGGATACATCATGAGCAGCTTGTTTGCGGTGTTCATGCTATCTCGAAGTTTTGTTATATAGAAAACACCACGTAATAGAAGTGGATGAAATATATCATACGACAATGGAAACGGAGGAGATTGTATGATGTTTGAAAGTGTTATATGAGCAAGATCAAGATCCGTCTGCAGCGAAAACAATTTAGTTTTCATTTTTTCAACTTCAACAACTGTAGCTACATCAGATTGTGCAAGGGTCGTTGATGGGAAGAATGACAAAGCAAACATATGCGCACTATCGCTTATTTGAGAAATGGTTTCTTCTATGGCAATACATTTATCCATAAGGACATAGATAGGTTCATAGGGTTTTTTGATCGAAGGTGGAAATAACTGAAAGACCTGATGACTTTGATTTAACCACATGCGTGATGACGATGATGCATTCGTAACACAATCATTTTTCATCGCGCGGAGGCAGAATGCACCTTTATAGAGATATCCAATACTCCCCACGAAGGCCAATCCAGAATACAAAATGGGAAGGGTGATAAGAAAAAAAAGCATGAAGAACAGACTAATGTGTTTATTCACGATGACATTTTTGTAAGGACCCGTTTTTTTTGTAGTTGTTTTTTGAGGTGAAAAAATAGATGTTATTGTGTGAGCGATTCTTGTTGAATCCTGAATATGCTTCACATCATGCAATTCCTCACGTAATTTTTGGTATTTTTCTTTTTTAGAATCATTTTTTTCTAAAAGCATCCGTTTCGTTGGAGTTTCCTTTTGAAAATTTTTTAGACTTGACGAACCAACGAAAAAATATGATAACACGGAAGAAAGCAATTCTGGTGTTAATGGTTTAACGTCAATGAGCGCAATTTTTGTATGAGTAGTTTCAAAGAGTGAAACGTCATCAGGATGCGTTTCCCAAAGTAGTAGTAATGTTTTTTGTGACTCAATTTTAACAGTGCTGGTAATGCGTTTCACGAAATTCCAATCGCCTACGATTATTTGATACGAAACACGAGGTGACGGTGAGGAATTTGTAAATACCTGGCACCCATTTTGAACAAAGAATTCCCGCAGTGGTAAACAATAATTTTCATCTAGCGTGTCAATACGCACAATTGGAAGAGATATTGTTTCTGGTTCATACGATAAATTTGTCTTTGTATTCATACTATTTGATCAATGCTGGTCTCATTATGTCAAACAAAAAAAACGAAAACAACAGAATCTCATCTGTTGTCTCATTAGATTTAATTAATACACCAACATGAGGAATAATCAGGCTTCATCAAGAGCTCTATTTACAAGTTTGTCAGCTTGGCGATTTTGTTCTCTTGGAACTGTTGTATAACGGATTACCCCCCCAACATCTTGCTCTAAGATTTTGACGTGAAGATGCAGTTCTCGTAAATGTGGTTCCTTAATTTTAAATATACCATTGAGTTGATTGACAATGAGCATCGAATCTAAAATAAAAAGTAATTCAAAATTGCTTTCCTTCAATATTTTCTTCATATATAGTAAAGCTTCAATCACTCCCCTATACTCAGCAACATTATTAGTTGTTTTTCCAATAATATGTCCAAATTGATGAAGAAGAATGCCATTTTTATGAATCACCACTCCCACCGCTGCCGGTCCTGGATTACCTCGTGCTCCCCCATCGGTATGAATGTGATACACATCTTTCATATTATTTTTTGTCAAGAATAATAATTATATATGAACTAACAACAATAAAAAATTCTGAAACAACGGTTATCCAAGCAGCTGCATTGTATCCATACATGGGAATGAAATACATATTAAGAGCAATGTTTACAATCATTGAAATTCCGTAAATACCAATCAGGTGAAATCGTAATTTTTTAATGACAAGAATCCACATGGTGATATTTGAAATGTAAAAAAACGGTAATCCCAACAGAAGAATTCTTAGGGGAACACTGCTTAGGGCAAACTCCGGACGAATATATACAATGAGTGGCGAAGCAATCCACCCGATTATTGCAATTGCAACAGAAGCAACAAGAAGAAGCAAAAGCGATTTTTTAATACGCGCGTTATACATAGACATGTTTTTTTGTGAATAGGCCTGGATGAGAAGAGGAAGTACTGCGTTCATAAAAAATGTTGGAACAACAAGGGTGAACTCAAAAAATTTATAGGCAAGTCCGTAAATTCCGACTTCAGAGGTAGATCTCGTGATGGTAAGAATAACGCTGTCAGCATGAAAATAGATTACGTTAAAAATAAGTGTCACTCCAAGTGGAAGAGCTGCAAAAATAATTTGTTTCATTTCTTTTGGATTCCATAGAAGCGTAAGTGGTCCTATTGTTCTTTTTGCAAGCCTCATGGCAACGTATGCCGTAGTGATAAGTCCACAAAGGTTTGAAAGTACAAACGCAAACAAAAAAAGCGAAGAAGAAAAAATAAGCGATGAAAGATATACAAGTAAAAGAGTGAAAAGCGATCCGGCAATCAGCGCATATGTCGCGCGCTCATACCGAAGTCGTTCTTGAAAAAAAACGTTTGCTGTCGTAATGAGTGATTGAAAGAGGATTGAGGGAATAAAAAGAATTATTCCCATTTTCACGACTGTTGAATATCCTTGTCCAACTGTTCCAGGAAGAAACGCAAGAAGTGACAAAGTGACCAACATAAGTATACTTCCTATGAAGATTCTCAGAGTAAGAAGTGAATGTTTTAGAGTGGTTGATGGATGATCAGCTGTTCGTTGAAGGTATGCAGCGTTTAACCCAAAATCGCTGAGAAGGTAGAAAAACGCTACATACGTTGTTATTTTTGTAAAATCTCCATACCCGTCAACACCGAGCGCTTTAGCAAGGATGATACTAATAATAAATGATATAACTCCGCTTACGCCCTTGCCGATTAATTGACTCATTGTGTTGAGTGCTACTACTTTTTTATTTGACATGACTGTTATATTGTAACGGAAATTACTTGGATAGGAAACCAAGCGTGAGAATAATTGTTGTTAAGAGTTGTCCTTGTTGAAGTGTTATTAGATAATGATCAAACGATCCAAGCAATCCAAACATAAGTAATATGACCAGAGGAATTTTATTTGGTAACCGAAGAAGTTTTGTTATTAATTTGTACAACAACCATCCGATGCAGGAAACTCCGACGATTCCAAGTTCAGACAACAGCAGAAGATATATAGAATGAGGCGGCTGTAAAAAATATATATATCGAGAAGAAAGATACGTTGGAAGTTGTGTTAAGAAAGCATTCAATCCAACTCCTATCAGTGGATAACTTTTCCACATTTCTATTGCGGCGATAGATAACTCATTTCGCAAAATAACGCTTTCATTGTTATTGAAGAGTGCATAAAAATAGGGGAATGCAATGAAGATACAAGAGAAACAAGTAAGTATAATGAATAACAATATTTGTGGGATTGTTTTTTTAAACCGTAGTCCAAGAGTGGTGATGATTCCGATAATTCCTATTAACCATATACCGCGACTAAATGTCAGGATAAGAGTGATAACGCTAATGACGAGCGCACTGTTATGCAACACGCTGTTTTTTTTGTGATAAAGGATCATGCAAATAGAAATAATAAGAAACCCCGCAAGCACATTAGGATGAGGGAATGTCCCGTATGGACGAAGAAGTTCAATACACTTGCTTGTTGTAAACCAACACCAATTTACTCGAGCAATTCCTGCTGTTGACTGATCAAATGATCGTTCACCAAGGTACCATAACGTGTTTCCTGTTGAATGTTGGAGAATAAATTGAGAGATTGCAATAAACGAAGAGTATATCATTGCTATCGATAAGAAAAAAATAGTTTTTTTGAGCGATGGTTTTGTGTATATGATGTAATATCCAAGAAGACTAAATTCAATAATTTTTATCCATCGGAAAAAGACAATCATTGGAGATGGACTAAAATAGATATTACAGAGAATATAGATGCACGAACAAAGAAAAAATAACACTTGTTTCTTTGTTATTTTATGTGGAGAACCTATCCACAATAAGAGTGTTATCAGAATAGTAATATCAGTAAGAAAAATAGTAGGCGAGAGGTAATCAATGCGTCTTCCAAGAACCAGTGCCCAGTCGGGCCAGAAATGCAGTCCTAATTGTGTGGGAAGAAGGAATATTGTAAGGTAGAAAAATAATTGGTGAAGCGCCATTGCCAACAGTTTATGCCATCTTTGGAGTGATGACAAGTTTTCGATCTGATCCCTCTCCAGACGATTCTGTTGTTACTCGATCGTCTCCAGATAGTGTGACGTGAATGACCCGTCTTTCTGAAGAAGATAAATGAGAGAGCTCGACGGGTCGACCAGTCGCAAGAGCGCGTTCCGATGCGCGCTGTGCCATATACATAAGGGCCTCTTCTCGTTTTTCTCGATAATCCCCAACGTTTACATAGACGCGTTGCCATGAACCAATCACTTTCGCGACAATCATCCCTAGTATCATTTGAAAACTTTCAAGCGTTCGTCCATGAAATCCAATAAGAAGTCCTGTTTCTTCGGTTTGGATGTTGACCCTGTACGCCCCTGATTCGTCCATGTCTACTGTTACAGATCCGACAATGTTGAGTCTTGATAAAAAATCCTCGGAAAGTTGTTGAATTTGAGTTGTGCTATCCATAGATTATTCCCTCCTAGGCTCGTTTCGTTAGAGATATAAGTTTGTCTAACTGCGGTTTTAATGATCCAAGTCCAGTGATTGGATATTGTTGAAAAATTGTGAGTATGCTACTTACTGACCAGTAGAGAGCAAGTCCTGATGGCCAACTAGCACCGAAAAACAGAAACATGAGTGGAAACATCCAGACTGTTGACTGCATGGATTCTGCATAGCTTGACGCAAAATCTTTCTTTTCCTCTTTTTCTTTTGGTTTATCAACTTTAAGTACTTTTGGAGGAATTGGCATCATCATCATCGATTGAATATATTGAGCTATTGATGAGATAAAAACTAAAACGCCAGGAATAGCAAATTTTAATCCTTCAATTTTATGCGCATCAGGTTTTGCCATATCCCACCATAAAAAGGTAGTATGTAAACCCATGGTGAGGATTTTATTCATTCCTCCCAAAAGACCAATCATGATAACGATTTGAAGAATCATTGGCAAACAACCTGCGGCAGGATTAATCCCGTGTTGTTTATACAGTGCCAGTTGTGCCTGTTGTAAAACCTGTTTATTGTCTTTGTGTTTGGCATTCAGTGCGTCAAGATGGGGCTTTAGCTCTGCCATTTTTTTGGAACTTGATAACTGCTGTTTCAACATGGGATAAAAAAGAAGTCTTGTAAGAACCGCTATTTCAATTATCGTCAGCCCCAGGTTTTTAAACGCGATATTGTTATAGAAAAATAAAATGATTTGTAAAAAGAATTCGTTCATAATGGATCATAGCCTCCCTTGTTCCATGGATGACAGCGAGTAATGCGTTTCAATCCCATCCACGATCCGGTAATTATACCATAGCGATTGATTGCTTGATATGTATATTTACTGCACGTTGGTGTGAACCGGCAAATATGGTTGCCTAACAACGGAGAAAGATGCTTTTTATAAAAACGAATACACGTGAGCACGAATGATTTCATACGGTTTTCAATACTTCTAATTCTTTAAGCACATCTTGAGTTTTTTTTCCTGAACAATCTTTTTTTACAAAAATACGACAATCAACTGGAGAAGGTAATGTTGGAAGTAATTGTCGAAGCGCCTCCCGAATAATTCTTTTTATCCGATTCCGTTTTACTGCACTTTTTTGAACTTTGGTACTGATAGAAATAATATATTCAGAAACTGGATTCTTGTTTTTTGATGCGAAACACAAAAAAGATGAAGTGTAAATGCGTTTGGAAACTGACATGAATCTATTATACAGTAAGTACCCTGCGGCCTACAGCGCGCCTGCGTTTCAGGACAACGCGGCCTGCGTGCGTTTTCATGCGCTGTCGAAATCCATGCGTACGGACGCGTTTCAGTTTTTTTGGTTGATACGTGTGCTTCATCGCCATGAGATCTTTATTATACGTGGTACAATAACTCCA
>CAYRFA010000023.1:0-10528 GCA_964423435.1 uncultured Gammaproteobacteria bacterium
ACCGGCGCATAGCTGTTTTGCAGACAGCCGCGTTACCTCTTCGCCAACGCACCATTAACAAACTCCCCTATTGTATCATCTCTCTGTAGATATTTTCTATGTTGTAATATAAGATGTCGATAGACTTAATTACATGAAAACTACACTGATTATTTGTTGCAAGAATGAAGATCAATCACTTGCATCTGTCATTAAAAAAGCAAAACCATTTGTTCATGAAATAATTGTCGTTGATGGACATTCTCAGGATAGCTCCTTGAGCATAGCAAAAAACTCTGGTGCAAAAGTATTTACTGATAATGGGAAAGGAAAAGGTGCAGGAATACAACTAGGCATACAAAAAGCCTCTGGAGATATTATTGTTTTTATGGACGCAGACGGATCACATAAAGCATCTGATATTCCAAAACTCATTGCACCTATCAAGCATAATGACGCGGATTTAGTCATAGCATCGCGAGGAAAAGGCGGAAGCGATGAACTACATGGTGAATCTGAAAAAACACTCCGTCTTATCGGTAGTGCGATTATTACTCAAATAATAAATTGGCGATATGGAACAAGAATTACTGATTCTCAAAATGGATTTCGTGCAATTCGAACTTCTGTTGTTAAATCACTCAATCTTCAAGAAAACAGTTTTGCTATTGAACAAGAAATGCTTATGAAAGCATTACACAAACACTATCGAGTAAGCGAAATAGCAAGTCATGAACTGGCAAGAAAATATGGTAGATCAAAGATATCTCTCTATTCTATGTGGTGGAAATATCTTTGGAATCTTATGCAAAATTGCGTTACGTTTTGACACGCGCTTTTGTTTATCGGGAAATAAAAATTCTATTCATAATACTGTTGTATATAGCCTCTGCTATGAACGGCTGTGAGTCCTGATAGACATGCATGACATCTGAAAACATCGTGCTTTCGACCGAATCAAAATATAAAGAAAGATCAACGAAATGAACATCTTGATAGGTAGGTAAGGTAACTCGTTGAAAAATTTTCTTTTTTATTTCTCTAAAATATGTGGTTTCTGAAGGGACAAAAATAGGTGCCTCTTCATCAGTAATATGTTTTTTTTCGTACACGGTCGGCTGGAAAATTGCAATATACTCGCCTCCAAACGCCATACTTATTTTTTGTGCTTTCACAATATTTGAAACATAGATATCGGCAATCTGCTCTTTCCATGTATCAGTGCCATACCCTGCTTCCCGCCGCAACGTATTCAACGGAAGTAATTGATTCATATAATACGTTGGGAATAATCGCTCCCCGATAAATCGAACGAGTGAATTTTTATAAAAGAAAAATTTAATTGCTGACAATTTTTTCGGGTAAAGCAAAGGGCTTGCTTCGTAAACTAAAAAATCATACGGATAGCCGGGTCTCGGATCGTAATATAATGGATGATACAAATCATTTGCCCCATTATACTGAATAATGAGGTCGGGTTGTAATTCAGAAACCTCTTTGACAATGGTCATCAATTCCTGTGATGAACTATTAGAAATAACTCCAAAATTGTATACTCGCACGTTTATATATCCATTCTTTTGAAAATTCTCTTCCAGTAGTTCAGTTACTGTCGGATCACCTAAATATACACTCGATCCACCCAAGAGAATAACTCTATATTCATTCTTTGGTTTATTTTTTGATGGATACTTTCCACGATATCCCCCTTCATTGTGATCTCTCACATGCGGCAACCCTTTAAACATAACGTAGGGAAATGGTACTTTGAATTCATCTGTTCTAAACCTTTCTTGAATATAATTCATTTTATTCAAAAAAAGATTACAAATCGCTCCGCCTACTATAAAACACGTAACTAGTGTTATTACGCTAATTCCCAGTAATTGCATTGTTTTTTTCATGTGTTTAAATCATAATGAACCAGTACGTTACTCTCATAGTATCAGTTTATGAAAAAAAATAAATATCTATTGGCTGTCATTGTTCTTTGTATCATTAATTTTATTATACGTCTTCCTTTTATTCACCTCCTTCCTTATAACGATTCGCCTGTCTATTATGATGCTGTTTTAAAAGTACTAAACAATCATTTAAATCCTTTCACCTTTTATATTTCATATAAACCACCCATATTAATTCTTTTTGTTGCTTTATTATTTAAACTCTTTACGCCATCTTTGATGATCGGTTCCTTATTGGTTTATTCTTGCTCCTCACTATCATTACTATTTACCTATTTATTAGGAAGATGTCTTTTTGGAGAAAAAACTGGTTTATTCGCAACGCTGTTACTCAGCATTTTCCCATTATTTGTCGCACAAAGTTTTTTCTTCAATGACGCTATTGTGCTTACATTTCTCACGCTTATCACTCTATATTCTTATGTCAAATCAAATAAATTATCCTATTATATTTCAGCTACTTTATTAGTACTCACGAAAGAACCACAAATCTTTATTCCAATATCCATCGGTTTCTATGAAATATATCGCTTGAGATTTCTACTCCATACATCTATTAAACAAGCAATAAAACAAGGAGCTCTTCTGTGGACTCCAATTTGTGCTTTCCTTCTATGGATGGGAATGAATAAAATAATCTTCGGATTTTATCTTGATCCGGTAAATGTTGGATTATTTAGCATTGACAAAAATTACGCCGAATTGATTCCATATATACTTCATTTTGTTTTTCTTTTTAACGGAATCTGGCTTATTTGGCCTACTATTATTGCCTATGTTGTTTTATTTGTTGCACATAAAATACATATGAATAAAACTCGGGATTCGATTCTATTTTATTTTTTGTTTCTTTTTTCTTTCTATATACTCTTTTATTTTTTTACCGAACCAGTTCCACGATATATGCTTCCACTCTATCCATATCTATTTCTTGTCGGATGCGAAACAATAAATCTCTTTTTTTCTAAAATGAAATCTTTGATGCTGCTTTTGACAATATGCTTTCTTTATGTAGGCGTTCATATATCACATTATTTTTATCTTCCAATGGAGTATTGGGGTGAAACTGATCTCAATCTGTTCCATGTGTCTACTCTATATAAAAAATCGATTCGGTATATTCGTACACATTACGAAAAACCATTAATAGTTACTGTTCCCTGGTTATATGAATGGGATACTTCAGCATTTAAGAATACGAAGTCTCAATATAATCAAGGTATGTACTTTTGGAACATTACCAATGAAGGAAAAGATGAACTCGGAAATATTATTCAATGGGCTCATGATCGCTCGTTATCACCAATTATATTCATTGATCCTTCTTATATTGATGGACCAAACGATCCTCCAATACTTGATGCATATAAAATAAAAATAGCAACTTTGTATGATGATACGATAAACCATTATAATTATCACACACTGTATCGCATCAAAGAAGCAATAATACAAACCGAACAATGAATAAGTTTCTCTATAACCTTTCTTCCATAGTTCAATCAAATTTTTCTCGCCTATCCGCTCCATACAAACTCACCTTCGCAGCAACATATAAATGCAATTCCCGTTGTACCATATGTAACATATGGAAAAAACCGTATAAGCAAGAATTGACACTTAAACAAATTCAAACATTTTTTCAAAAAAATACTTTTTTTACTTGGGTAAACTTAACAGGCGGAGAACTAGTTCTCAGAAATGATCTTATTAAAATCATAAAAGTTATTTTACGCACACAGAAAAAATTATTATTTCTCAATTTTCCAACAAACGGGCTCTTCACAGATAAAATTGTTACTGCAATTCAACAAATGCTAGCTCTTCATCCTCCCCATCTTCTAGTTTCTGTGTCTCTTGATGGACCAAAAAATCTTCATGACAAACTCCGGGGCATTAATGGCAATTGGGAACGTGCGGTTGAAACATATAAGCAGTTGAAAAAAATGCGTTCCTCACATTTTGATTGTTATTTTGGAATGACTATATCTTCGTATAATTATCAATATATTGAACAAACGTACAAAGATTTAAAGGAAGAAATTCCTCAACTGCAGCGATCGGATATTCATTTTAATATTGTTCATCAATCCTCTCATTATTATGGAAACGATGAAAAAAATCTCACTCTTAATCAATCAATGATTAAGAGTATTCAAAGATATAATTCAAAAAAACCATTTGCTTGGACTAAAATTGCGCTCATTGAAAAAATCTATCAAAATCTCATTCAAAAGTACATCCAAACTAAAAAAACTCCTATTTCTTGTTTAGCACTATCTAGTTCTATCTTCTTAGATCCCTATGGCAATATATATCCATGCGCGATGTGGGACTACGTACTCGGAAATCTAATTAACAATTCATGGAGTCTTATGAAAATGTGGAATAGCAATAAATCTTTACAGGCGTTATTCTTATTGAAACAAAAGAAATGCGCTAACTGCTGGACCCCTTGCGAAGCCTATCAAAGCATTATTGGAAATATTGGAAAACCAATAATTTGGAGGGCGCTGTGGCACACCTAAAAAAAATCATTCTTGTAAATCCATACGCTTCGTATGCAAAAGGAACAAACAATGCCACTGTGTATCCTCCCATGGGTCTTGCGTATATCGCAAGTGTCTTAGAGGAACATGGGCATCAATGCCATATTATCGAAGCCGGAATCCATCATTATTCCAACGATGATATCGTTCAACAAATACAACAGTGGAATCCAGATCTCATCGGTATTACATCTAATATTGTCACTGCTAAAGCTGCTGTTGAACTTGGCACTATCATAAAGAAAATCTTTCCTAACATCATTCTTGTCTTTGGTGGACCATATGCAACTGCACAACCCTCTTTTATATTAACAACCACGAAAGCAAATGTTGTCGTTCGCGGCGAAGGCGAAGTGACAATACTTGATGTTCTTTCACACTATCCGAAATTAGCATCAATTAAAGGAATCAGTTATCGAAAAAGAAGTCATATCTATCATAATATCGACCGAGAGCTCATCCAAGATCTTGATACAATACCGTTCCCAGCATATCACCTACTTCCTTCATTGTCCTTGTACAAATCAAGAAATAGGGCATCTCCAATTGGATGTCTTCTATCAAGTCGAGGGTGTCCGTATCAATGTATTTACTGCAATTCAAATATTTTTGGGAAACGATTTCGAATGCGAAGCGCAGATAACGTAGTATCAGAAATAGAATTGTTAGTACATACGTACAATGTAAAACAAATTGATATATTGGATGACAATTTTACGTTAAATATCGAACGCGCCGAAAAAATATTTACTAAAATCATTCAACGTGGCATTTCTGTCTTATTCAATTTTCAAAATGGGATTCGAGCTGATAAACTCACGCCGAGGCTTGCACGAAAAATGAAGAGAGCTGGTGTTTATAAAGTAGGAATAGGAGTAGAGTCAGGAGACATTCGTATTCAAAAAATTATTAAAAAGTCGCTTTCACTCATAAAAGTGGTTCAAGCAGCGCGAATACTTCGAAAAGAAGATATCATTGTTACATGCTTTTTCATGATCGGTCTTCCTGGAGAAGATGAGGTTTCACTTAATAACACAATTAATTTTGCCATTAAGGTAAATCCACACTTAGCAAATTTTTCCGTGGTAGTACCACTTCCCCAAACAGAGCTTTATCACATGATAGAAACACAAGGAAAGTTTATTAAGCCAATCACCTCAGGTTCCTCAACTGGATTTTACACAGATAATTTTTATTATGAAATTGGCCATGTCAACCAGCAACTAATACGTAAATATGTTTCAAAGGCATACAGAAAATTTTATTTTCGATTTTCTAAAATTATCGATATTATAAAAACTATACGTTCATGGTCAGAACTTCATTGGATTATCGATACCAGCATGCCGTTACTCAGGTTTGTGTGTAGATAACCATAAATCACTTACATACAATATTTTGTTGTTGAAAATAACTATACAATTCATTTGCTGCAATCAGATGCCCTTTTTGAGTAAAATGACAATCATCTATTAATTCATTGGAATATTGTTCTAAAAATAATTTTTCAAAATCAATAAGTGGAACGTTATAGTCAGAGGCTACTTCATGAATAATTTTATTATACTCAGGAACGTGTATTCTCCAATTCTCTATATTTGCATAAGTAAAGTCTGCGTGCGGTCTAGTCAATAAAATGACAGATACATGATTCTTATTTGCGAGTTGAATGAAATTAATAAGATTTTGTTTAAAATCCTCAAATGAGACCCGAGGCCCATTTAGCATCGGTTTGCGAAGATATTTGTTCACAAAGATATCTGAATAATACTTCAACACTTGGAATAATTTAGATTTATTTAGTGGCGATATGAGTGGAGACAAATAGGTATTAAATTGTTTATCCGGTATCCCCATATCAGGAGAGGCGTCATTCCATCCAAACGCCACGATAACGAATGTTGGATGAAAAACCGTAATATCTTGATAAAATTTTTGTAATCCTTGATAAGAAGTATATCCGTGAACTCCCATATTTAACACTCGAATTGAAGAGATATGTTGACGTAACAGTCTAAATAATTCGTCGGGCCATGGAGTATCATAATATCCCCCCTGATACGCACCAAGTGTATTTGAATCGCCATATGCAAGAATTGTACATGAAGAAGTCGCACTGTCTCTGCTTGACACAATAGACAAACCTCGTATTCCTACTTCGTTAAAAATACCAGAATTTTTTTTTGGTTTCCAAAATAACACAGGATCGTATTCAAAATCTGACTCGGCTCCAGAAAAAACATTGGATAACCGTAATTCTTCCTTTTGTTCATGCTGGACAATTAATTCAATGGGTTTGTAATATGAAAGTGTATGTAATTGGGTCAATATACGTGCAAGCATTTCTGATATACCTAAAAGAAAAATCACGATAACGATTACAATAAGAATTGCTTGTATATTTCGTTTAAAACGCATACTCTTATTATATACAATTGTAGTAATAATAAATCGTACTTGTATTGATACATTTGAATAGAAAGCGATTAATATACATGACATATTCATACCATAAGCCCTTCCATTAAGATTGTTACAAAGATATGCAAACAAAGAGCAAATCAACTCATTACATAATTCAATCACACAAAATATCTACTACAACATGGATAGTGATATTTACCACGTTTCTTTTTTTCTATCCACCTCCCATTTCGAAACATCCCAGCGATTGCAGATGTACCAACATATTTAAATAGCGCTCATACTGTATATATCAATCGCTTAAATCCATTTGTTGAATATGTTGGATATCGACCGCCACTTTTATTAATTGCAACATCAATTCTCTATTTCTATTTTGGAGAATCATCACAAACGGCAACAGTTTTTATTTTTTTTCTTTCATCATGTGCACTGTTATTAATTTATATTGTTGGTAAAAAACTATTTTCAACAAGAGTAGCGATAATCTCGTATCTTTTCCTCTTATTTTCGCCACTTTTTCTACAACAAAGTTTCCTTTTTCAGGATCCAATAGCAGTGATGCTATTGCTTCTTGGAAGCATCTATGGGTACCTAAAAAGAAAATATTTTCTTTATGTATTCTATTGTTCATTATTACTCCTACTTAAAGAGGTATACGTACTAGTACCCTTCTATACATTTTGTTTTGATGTTATTCAAAATAGACGCGTTGGAAACAGCAATTAGTATTATTATTACCTTTAATTACTTTTTTTTGTTTGGATTGGAATAAATAAACATACATTTGGTTGGTATCTCAATCCATATAATGTTAGCCTTTCATCCTGAACACTTTTTGAAATGATAGAGAAGGTTAAGCAAATTCTCCAGAAAAATGATTATTGGATATACATACCTGTATTAGGAAGCATCCTGTCACTCGTATCATGGCGAAATAAAAAATTAATAGAAATCCATACGTCTTCAAAAAATACATTACAATATCTCTTTGGGTTTATATGTATATTTACAATGTCGTTTCTCATCCTCGTGTATCTGCCTCGATATATTCTTCCCATATATCCTTTAATCTACTTATGTATTGCATATGGCATCACGCAGTGGATTTATACAACTAACCACTGGAAAATTGTTTCTCGCCTAATCGCAATTCCACTTATCAGTCAATGTATTAACATGGCAACAGTTCCTATTGATCCGTGGGGAGAAGAGGATCTAATTCGACACACTATCTTAAATAAAAAAGTTTTTGAATCAATGCAAACAATTAAATCTACCAATGCCGTCATAAATTCTCCATGGGCTTTTTAAGTAATCCGTTATACGGTTATGTGAAAAATAATTTCATTCCCTATCTTGCTCAGTACGATTGGATTTGTGAGCATGACCAACCATCGCAAATGAATAACATAGTTAACTTGACTATCGATCCCTCGATAAAAAACGTTTCGTATTATTTTGTTGATCATTACTCAAGTTTTGGTGGATGCAAAAATAAACCAAGTAACTTATGATTAATTACACGAATTACTTACCAATTTTTATTTACCAACAATTACGTAGATATATATGAAATTACAAAAATGAAGTAAATATTCTGTGAATAATTTATAGTAACATTATGGTTTTATCATTAAATTTATGAGGATCATTAATACTTATAAATCCACAATCTTGACAGCAATGTTAATATTGTTTTCATCACTATTTATCTGGATTACTTACGCTCTAATTAATAATACTCTTAACAAAAATGGAAATTGGGACGTGACAAAAACTCAATTGGCCATAATGGGTGGTGGAGATTTTGAATTTCTAAATAGTCACCCCACATTGGCATTTAATCGCTTAAATTTATCTGCATGGCTTGGATTTCAAGAAGTCATCTTAAAAGAAAAATTTCCGATATATACAATTGATTTCGATTTTTATTTGAGTGAAAATTCATATTTTTATTTTATTTTCAACAAAAAAATTGATAATTTTTCTGCGATTCGTCTAAGCGCTAATCCAAGCCTCACTAATTTGAACCTTATTATTAAAAATACTGGAGAATTTGAATCAAAAAGTTCATTAGACATCTCAGAATTGCAAGCCAATAAATGGCATCATGCACAGTTTGTTTTTATTCCAAATTCAAACGCTATCAACTTTTCACTTAATCACGGCAACAACATTTCAATATCTGCCAATTTTGAACTTAGTCAAAAAGTTGGATTTAGAAGTTCATACAAACCAATATTCATTGATAACGTAGTTATTAAAAATTCCTTATATAATATCGTATTCAATGATAATTTTAGCTATAGAGATAGAGCTTTTATTAAATATTTTTTGAGCATCCTATTATCCATTTGCTTGCTAAATGTTCTACTTTCCATAACAATCCACCAATTGAAAAAAAAGCGAAACAATACTATTAAAATCATATATGTGCTTAATATCATTTTTTTGGGGCTTACAGCGCTAATCACTTGCCTACTATATTTTTGGCTTCTGAACATATATCCAAAACCAAACACCATTTTAAATACACTAATTTATAAAATAGGCTATCAAAATAAGACTGAATATATTGATTGGGCTGAAAAATACGCAGAAGAATTGTTTAATAAATATCATTCAAGTAACAGGAAAAAAATATTGTTTATCGGATCTTCTCAAACTTTTGGTGCGGGAGTAAATTATGAAAACGAAACATATGTTAGAGTAACAGAGGCTAAAATAAATCAGACTAATGATATTTATCAGATTATCAATTGCGGCATTAATGGATTAACCTCAAATAAATCACTTGAATTCTATCAAAAATACTGGATTGGTTTAAATCCAACTATTGTTGTCATTGATCTGTCGAGTAATGATAGAGATTTTTATAATACTCCCGATATTTTAAAAGCAAGTTTAACAACGTTCGCTCAACTTAATAAAAAGAAAGGGATAACAACCATTTTTATTCTTGAACCAAATTCATATGAGTCAATTAATTCAAATGAATTTATACCTTTTCACAATGCCATGAAAAGTGTTGGGCTAGATTACAACATACTAACTCTAGATCCTCATACATACTTAGAGGAAAAGAAAAACACTGGAATTATTTGGTGGGATCAAACTCATCCAACCTCATACGGGCATCAATTAATAGGAGAATTTATTTATGATGCTATAAAAGATATACTATAATATAAATCCCATATTAGATCGGGCTATTTCTTTATATAACTCAGTTACACATATATAATTATCTCAGATTCTTAAAAGGTATTTTTTCAAATAAAAAATCCCGCAAAAACAATTGCGGGATTATCATTAAATACTTGTTGAACTCAATGGTGACAGGAACATGGGTTTTGAGAGAACTATTCCGCTCGAGGAATAGTTTTAATACAATACGCGTTCTCTCGAAACGCGTGTCAAAACCTAACAGATCTCGTCATGTATTGGACCAATAAATTGGACATGCATGCTTTAATCTTTCGATTTTTTAATTAGAAAGGAGGTGATCCATCCCCAGCTTCGGCTAGGGATACCTTGTTACGACTTAGTCCCCATCGCTGAATTCGGCTTAGCTCCCCTTGCGGGGCTCTTCGGCCGCCTCCAACTTTG
>CAYRFA010000024.1:0-9399 GCA_964423435.1 uncultured Gammaproteobacteria bacterium
AGGACAAAATCGCAACTCCTATGATAATCGGATGAAAATCAAAATATACTCCGTACTGAATTCCATAAAACAAGCTATAGATAACTCCCATACAAAGCGCTGCAATTTTAGAACTGAGTCGTCGTTTAGCAATAAGAAAAATAGGAATTGCTGAAAATACGATTGCTCCCGCTTGCATAACAAGAAGCAGTCGTACATCATCCCAAATATAGTAGAGTAAACCAAATAAAGGAAGTGTTAAAACAAGATGATCTCCAAAAATAATCCGTTGTTTTACGGTATTGTAAACGCCTTGCAAATGTCCAAATTTCCATACTGCCTGATCATAGAGTCCAAGGTCAAATCCGCCGGATTGAAAGTGATTATGCCTGAGAATAGAAAGCGTACTGTACAGAATAGTCAATATAAAGCACCATATCAGAAGCAAAACAAAGCTATTCTTCGTAAAAAATTTTCCAACCGCTTTCATAACATTATGGTATCACACATGAAGATATAAACAGAGAAATATTCAGCTATTTTTTTGCTGAAGAGGCGCGGACAAGGAGGAAAACTCCAATTCCAGCAACAAAGAGAAGGATGATACCAATAAGTGGCCTATACACAATCCAGGCAACAGCTATTGTAATACTTGATCCTATTAATGTTAAAAGGCCGGATGCCAAAGACATACCCGAGCCAACGATTCTTCCTATAAATGGAATCACACTTGCTACTATTGGCAATACTCCCAATGTCATCCGTAAACCGATGTACATAAGAAGAGTACCAATAAATCGTAATACCCACGTCATCACACGATTATTCGCTATTGCCCCTTCAAACATCTCGCCAGCTGTGTAACTGCCAGTTTGAATCATACTGATACTACGTCCATTTTTTGTAACATACGGAACAAGAGTCGCACCTGATTGCTTCGCAATGACACTGAGAACTTGAGGAACAATAATTTCATAACGCATTCTTGTATTTCCTATCTGAGGCATCGCTGAAGAAGTGCTTTGAAAATAGAGCATGTTTCCTGTAAGCTCCAGCTGTTCCTGAGTAGCATATGGAAGTGTCGTTAGCATTTCAGACGTAAGCGTAAACGGTTGATAACCCGAAAGTGCTGTTATCAAATCATCAGGAATTACATATGCACCCACGCTGACATTTGCAGCAAGCCATTCTTTATTTTCAAAACGTTTTGTTTTTGGATTTATGTGAGTCTCAGATTCCTGAAAACGTGATGAGTCAATCACATGGTCAAACCAGTCTTGATCATATGTGTACGTTGTTATCGTTTCCGTTCCACCACCTAATTTTTCTTTCGTATCACTTTTTGAATTCTCTTCCCATTGATACATCTCGACAATTCTTCGAAGTTTCAAAGCACTGCCCCCAACACCAAAATCAACATCTGTTAAAACACTTGGTGTCCGTGATTCTCCAGTAAAATGTACAAGTTTCCCCTCATTAGCTGAATCTTTCGCTTCTGATGATACTGAGACAACTGCAGAAGCTCCTTCTTTCAAACTTTGTTCTGTTTTTACCGCTCGTCCTTCATTCCAAAATAAAAGAATGATGGAAATAATAATGAGAGCAAAACCAATAAAAACATTTTTAACCGATGAGCCTAAACGAGAAAACCACGACTGAGAAGTTGTTACTGTTGTCGCCATAGCTCTATTATGAAATAAACCGTACTAACTTGCAACATCCCCTCAATTCCTCTGTCTTAAAAATGCGGGAATGTCGAATTCATCTTCTTCAGGAGGAATGTCTTCTGCAACAGGAAGAATTGGTTTGTCGTTATCGTTTATCTGTGGCTGAACGGGCTGTCGAACAAAGGGTTGCGCAAAAGTTGTTTGCGATTGTCCGCGAGACGCTGTCATTTCTCGAAGTTTCCGTTTTGTTTCATCAAATCCCGTTGCAATAATTGTTATTTTTACCTGATCGACCATCGATTCATCAATGGTTGCTCCAAAAATGATATTTGCATCGGGATCAACTTGAGCTGCTATTTGTTTTGCTGCTTCATCCACTTCTGACATGGTTAAGTCATTACCACCAGTGATGTTAAAGAGTACTCCTTTTGCTCCTTCAATAGATATTTCAAGAAGTGGTGATGCAAATGCAGTTCTTGCTGCAGTTGCTGCTCTATTTTCACCAACTCCCGTTCCCATTCCCATGAGCGCTGATCCAGCATTGGTCATGACGGTTCTGACATCCGCAAAGTCGACGTTAATAAGCCCCGGCATCGTGATGAGGTCCGAAATTCCCTGAACTCCCTGGGTCAACACTGAATCGGCAACACGAAATGCTTCAATGAGGGTCATCTTTTTATCGATAACTTCGAGAAGTCGTTGATTTGGAATGACGATCAGCGTATCGACTTTATCTTTTAAATTCATGATCCCTTCCTCAGCCGTCACCATTCGCCTAGTGCCCTCAAACCGAAATGGTTTTGTTACAACAGCAATTGTGAGGGCTCCTTGTTCTTTGGCAATTTCAGCAATGATTGGAGCTGCTCCCGTACCTGTTCCTCCGCCTTCACCGCAGGTGATAAACACCATGTCACAATCCCGCAAATATTCCTTTAATTTTTCTCGTGATTCTTCTGCTGCTTGTCTTCCAATTTCAGGACTGCCTCCGGCTCCCAAACCGCGGGTTAAATTTTCTCCGATTTGAACTTTTGTTTGCGCTTGATTCGTCAGAAGAGCTTGAGCATCGGTATTGACTGCTATAAAATCAACGCCTTTAATCGTGTTTGATACCATCATGGAGTTGACAGCATTGCTTCCACCTCCTCCGATACCAACAACTTTTATTTTTGCAAATCGTGCAATATCCGGTTTAATTAACATACTATATTCCTTCAGAGGCAGCTGGGCAGAAGTAATTATTTCTAGGGTAAGAATGACTTTATCAGATTTATCACCTTCCCTGCAATACCCTTCACAGCGAGTCTATCCCCAATTTTACCAATACTGCCAAAAAGCGGTGCACTAATATGTTTATCTGCTTTCATTCCATATAACAATAGTCCAACACTTGAAGCATACGCGGGTGTTGTAATTTCATCAATTAGCCCTGAAATATTTTTTGGAATTCCAACTCGTACTGACATTGCTAAATTACGTCTTGCCGATTCTATTGCTCCAACCGATAATGCGCCGCCTCCGGTTAAAACAACTCCGGACGGCGTCATTCCTCCAAATCCGCTTTTTTTAATCTCAAGTCCCACAAGAGAAAAAATTTCATTGAGTCTTGGTTTTACAATTCCTTCAACAAGTGTTTTTCTTGAAATAGTTTTCATTTCTTCAGGAAGCATGAGATTTGATATATCTATTTCATCGCTTTTATCTACTTTTGTTTTAACATTTTCATCATCTGATACCACTGGGTTTTTGGGTACTTGTCCTAATGCAAGTTTAATTTTTTCAGCACTCTCAAGTGAAATCCGAAGTCCAGCTGCGAGATCTTTTGTAATATTAATTGCCCCAACCGGAATAACAGATGAGTAGGATAACGCACCATCAACATAGATAGCTACATCTGTCGTTCCCCCACCAATATCAACAAGCACGACACCTAATTCCTTTTCTGTGTCTGATAACGTTGCATAGGAAGATGCAAGACCGCCAAAAATTACTGACTCAACTTCAACCCCCAACTCTTCAACGCATTTATAAAGATTTCGAATCGCAATTGATCCTCCTGTTATAAGATGGGTGTCCACCTCAAGCCGAACGCCAGTCATATTGACGGGATCGACAATTCCCTCTTGTCCATCAACAAGATATCCCCTGGGAATAATATGAAGAATCTCGCGTGAAGAAGGAAGAGAGATGGCTTTTGCCGCATCGATGACTCGTTTGACATCATTATCTGTAATTTCTTTATCAGGCTCTGCCACTGCCACTACCCCATGAGAGTTTAGTGACGCAATGTGATTACCTCCAGTTAATAAGTATGCGCTCGCTACAGAAATTCCAGCCATCCGCTCTGCTGCTTCCAAAGACTGCGAAATAACTGATGTTGCTTCCTCTATATTTACTATCTGCCCTTTCCGCAAACCCCGACTGGCAACTGTGCTCACACCTATTACTCGAATTGTACTATCGTCACTTGCACTGGCAATGAGAGTAGTTATTTTAGAAGTTCCAATGTCTATTCCTGTAACAATTCTGTCTCGTGCCATAGTTAAAATTGAACAACCGGCTTACTAAACCTTAGATCTATCGATTTTGGCATAGTTCCTTTTATTCTAAACCCCTCCATCAACGTTTGTAAAGTATCGCGTACATAAGTCAAATCACTTGTTTGAGTAATTAATATGTCTGTTTGTCCGGTTTTTGCCCGTATTGACTGCGTTTCAAAAGATTCAAACTGCACCCATTGAATAAATGATTTTGTTTTGTTAATAAGAGCAATTGTTTGAACAATCATCGGATGTTTCACTTTTGTTCCAACTCTAGCAAGTGGAATATCTATCGTTATTATTGGAAGGTGATTCGTTGAAATTTCCTCAGTAATGACAGAATCTTCATCAATACCCAAATAAATTCCACTTGTAATGATTTCTGCAATAGGGGTTCTTTTGTAAATAATAAACACTAAGGTTGAAGGAAATTTTTTTCGAATTTCAACTGTCATAACCTGCGGATTATCAAGCTTAATCTTTTGAACAACGGACTCAGACGGAAAAAATAATATGTTATTTACAAATATAGATTCGTTAATCTCGAGTTGAACTGAATCTCCTAACACCTCTATATGCTTCACCTTGAAAAGGTTAATTCCAAATTTTAAAAAATAAATAATACCAATAAACAAACAGGCGCTTCCAAGTAATAGAAAGATTTTTGTGATAATGGAACGCCTATTACTGTTCATCATGTGCAACAAGAAGTTCAATGTACTGTATGATATCTGCAGCTGCGTTATGAAGTATTTTTTTTGCGATTAATTTTTCTGATTTACCCTGAAGAACCTTTTCGATTGTTTTTTGTAAATCTTTTGACGTACCCTTTTCTTGATTTATTATAGAGGCGTTACCAATTCCTTCATACCAATGCGCATTGATCTCTTGCTCCTGTTGCGCTGACCAAGGAAGAGGAATAAATACTGCAGGTTTTTGAACCATAGCTGTTTCGGCGACCGTATTTCCTCCGGAACGCCCGACTATCAAAGACATGTGATGCATAATCCAACCAACATCAACACTAGGAATATAGGAAATAGGGATATATCGCGATTGAATATTTTTTGGTAACTTTTGTTTTATTTCTTTTGCTTTTTCAATTGAAAGAGTTCCTGTTTGATGAATAACAACTGCACGAGAAATAAGTGAACTTATTATTGGAAATATAAATTCATTCATCGACACTGCTCCAGTTGATCCGCCGGTTACATAGATAATAGGTAGACGAGGTGGAACTAGAAAAGAAAGTGTTTTTGAGGGATGGGTAATTTCAGGCCGTATCGGTAACCCTGTAAAACGAAATTTTTCTTTATCTTCATACTTTGGATCTTTGTTAGATAAAAGACAATAATCAACAAACGGAAGCATGAGACGATTTGCCAGTCCCAGAACATGTGTTTGTTCGTGCGTAATAACCGGCACCCCAAGAAGCCATCCGGCAAAACCAACAGGCAGACTAATATAGCCACCAAATGAAAGAATGCAAGAAGGGCGCTCTTTCAGAATTCGTAAAAATGACTGCACAAACCCAAAAGGTATCTTTACAAAAGAAATAATTGTTTGAACAGAAATATCTCTTTGTAATTTTCCAGCAGTTATTGCAAAAAATTGAAGGTTCCGTTTTCTTATTTCTCCCTGTTCCTGTGTTCTCCCAATAAAGATGATCTTCCAGTTTGGATGAACTTTTATAAGCTCATCAATGACTGCCAGTGCCGGAGTAAGATGTCCTCCTGAAATACAAATTTTTATATTTTTTTCCATACAATTATTTTCTAACAAACCGACTGATATTTATTAGTATACCGCATGCTGCAAACATAATAATAAGACTAGACCCTCCATACGAAACAAATGGAAGCGGAACCCCTGTTAAGGGAATAAGAGCTACCATTGCAGATATATTAATGAGCATTTGAATTCCTATCCACGTTGTGATTCCCAATGCAAGATTTCTTCCAAACGGATCTTCGACACGCCGCGCAATTCGAAATCCTCTCCATAAAATAAAGAGATAAACTAAAATGAGAATGACACACCCTAGAAACCCAAGCTCTTCTCCGATGATTGCAAATATTGAATCCGTATTTGCCTCTGGCAAATATTCATATTTCTGACGGGATTGCCCTAGCCCTAAACCAAATAACCCTCCGGACCCCAATGCAATAATTGCCTGCCTGATATGATACGAAGCTCCCAACGGATCGCTTTCGGGATTAAAAAATGTTAACAACCGCTTCAATCGGTAGGGAGAAAATACAGCTAGAAGTGTTGCGCCAATACCAAATAAAGGAAGAATAAACAAAAACTGTTGGATAGCCGCGCCGCTATAAAAAAACATTGCCAAAGAAGTAAGCGTAATAATCATGGTTGTACCCAAATCAGGTTCAAGCATAATAAGACCAATAAATAAACAAAGAAGGAGAAGAAATGAAAAAAGCTTTTGTTTTTTTGCTCCTGCTAACCATGCGGATAGATACATAATAAGAGAAAGTTTTGCAAATTCAGCTGGCTGAAGTACAAAAAAACCTAAATTAATCCACCGCTTCGCACCAAGCGCTTTGATGCCAATCCCAGGAATTAAAACAATGCATAAAAGAACTATAGTTCCAAGCATGATGGGAAATGCAAGTTTTTTCCAAACTCTGAAATCAATGAAAGAAAATAGAATAAAAATAATAAGTCCCAGAATTAACCATTTCGTTTGCTCCTGCAAGTAATAATATTGATTTCCGAAATCCCGAATTGCCATGGCAACTGATGAATTGTAGACCATGAGAAGTCCAAAAAGACTTAAAGAAACAATCGTACCGATAAGAAGGTAGTCTGGTTTATTGAGTTTATGAAAGAGATTGAACTTCATGTTTAAATAATTCCCCACGTTCTTTGTAATTATTGAACATATCAAACGATGCACAAGCAGGAGTAAGAATAACAACAGTTCCAGGAGCTGCCATTAAGGAAGCTTTCTTTACAATCTCATGCATATTCACACATCCGCTCATAATCTTCCCTTTATATGATGCGTCATGAAGAGCTGTTATTATACGCTTGGTCATTTGCCCAATAACAACAACTCCAGTCACCTGTGATGATGGATCTGTTATTTTTCTTCCCATCTCAGCAAAATCAGACATTTTTTCAGAACCTCCAAGGATAAGAATTTTTGGTTCATCAAATGATTCAATTGCAGCAATTGTTGTTTCAGGAATAGTTGAAAATGAATCGTTGTAATAGGAAACATCATGAATAGATCTCACAAACTCCAGTCGATGCTCGAGTCCTTGAAAGTCCTTGACCGCCGAAACTATTTCTTCATAGGATACTCCAGCTGAAAGTGCTGCAAGAGTAGCTGCGGCTATATTTTCAAGATTATGATCACCTCTAACATGAATATCTTCTTTTGTACAAACTTGTTTTATTTCATCTTGAACATGTACAAATACAGCATGGTGATCCACATAACAATCAGCAGCTGTTTGATATCGATTAAATCGAAGTATTGTTGCAGGTGTATACTGTGAGAAACTTTTCGCGGTTTCATCGTCATCGTTTACAATTGCAATATCACCTGACTTTTGGTACCTAACGATATGAGATTTTGCTTCAACGTACGCTTCTCTTGTTGGGTGAAAATTTGTTGCGTTTTTATCAAAATTAGCCAAATGATCTTGCGTTATTCGAAGCACAACGGCAATATGCGGACTCATCTGAAGTTGTTCAAGTTGAAAAGAAGACAGTTCAAGAACAACCCAATCATTAGTCGTAATTGTATCAACCTTTGAAAGAAGCGGTTTACCCACATTGCCACCAAGAAAGACATTGGTATATTTCTTTTTCAGCATTTCATAAATTAGCGTGCTTGTTGTCCCCTTTCCTTTTGTACCGGTCACTCCAATAATCGGCGCTTTACAAACCTCAAAAAATAATTGTGTTGCACTTGTTACTTCTCTCCCCTGCTCCTTAGCGTGAATAAGTTCTGGGGTTCTTGGAGATATTCCTGGAGAACAGACAATAATATCTGCGTTAGTGATGTGCTCCAAGTAATCACTTCCAAAGAAAAAATTTGTCGAATCGTTTGAGTAGGCATTGGCCAACTCTTGAAGTTGTTCTGATGACTGCCTATCGACACATATGAGAGTACAATCTTGTTTGCAAAAATATTCAAGCGCATCTCTTCCTTCAACAGATAATCCGACAATTGCTATTTTTTTACCTGAAAATTTCGACATATTCTTATTTTATTCAATTGCTGCTTTAACAACAACTATTGCACGCTGGAGTAATTTTTTGAAGATTTTTGTAACAGTTGAACAATTTCCCGTGGTATAAAAAATATGGGTTCCCTTTGAATCCGAAGTCTGTATAGAATTATGCATAAGAATGTGCTGAACATGTCTTGCAACAGCTCCTCCTGAATCCAAAAGTTGAACATTTGGACCAACAATCAGACGGATCTCCTGAGAAATAAATGGAAAATGCGTGCACCCTAAGACAAGGGTATCAATAGATGTATTCTGCGTTTTTAGAAGTAATTGCAATTCTTTTTGAATTTGTTTGGTATTCTTTTTAGGAGATTCAATACACTGCACTATTCGGGAACTACTCAGAACATCAACATGACACGTTGATGCAAATGTTTGAATAAGTTTCTGTTGATAGGAACTGTTTGAAGTGTACACAGTTGAAAGTATAGTAATATGTTTTGTTTTGCTTACTTCTGCTGCGGTTTTTATTACGGGAACAACTCCGATGATTGGAATATCAGGAAATTGCTCTCTATACCAGTCAATTCCGGCAACCGTTGCCGTGTTACAGGCAATAACGACGAGTTTAACGCGAAGCGTTATTAACAATTGAATTAATTTGAAGACTCGATGTCTGATAAATTCAGTTGATTTATCACTATATGGCAAATTCGCATGGTCTCCAATATACACTGTGGATTCACCAGGCAACAATCTCGTTATTTCTTTCCATATCGAAAGACCACCGGATCCAGAATCGATTATCCCTATCGGAATGGTATTCATATTGCTTTGTTTAGTTCAGAGGATATTTAGTAACAAGTGCGATAAAAAGCCCAATGATTGCAAACACAATAGACATGACCCATGCGCGCATAACTATTTTCGGCTCTTCCCATCCAGCTTGCTGTAAAAATAAATGAAAGGGGGCGGCGGCGAATAATTTCCTGTGGAATAGCTTTTTCCATA
>CAYRFA010000025.1:0-9278 GCA_964423435.1 uncultured Gammaproteobacteria bacterium
TCAATGAAACCCTTTGTTCCCCTGCCAAAAGGCAAACGAGGATAATCTGCCTAAATATACATATGCCGTTTATTGAAGCAGGTGACCGTAGTTATCTTTGTGCAGGAAAGTTAGCTGTCAAAACATTTGGTGGCCTATTTTCATCTTTCTGTTCTACTGACCCAATAACTGTAAAAGATGCATGGGAAATGTATCGGCGTCATCACAATATGTCTGTTCAAAGTGACAAACTGGGAGAATTGACTGTTAATGGAAAAAAAAAGAATAACACGATCTTACGCGGCATTGTTTTCTTTCAAACGAATACAACAGATTAATTTCCCTAAAAAAATCATCGTGACAACACATCTAACACTCTTGCTATCATGTTCCGTTACATGATAGCATTAATATGTGACACAAATTTCCAGACGGGCATTAGGTCCAGATGTACAAAAACGAATCTATGAAATTTTTGTTGATGTTTTAAAAGAAGTGCAGACGTCATCGGAAGTTCAATCGCTTTTGGAAGATTTTCTTACTCCGACGGAACGTGTCATGCTGCCAAAACGCCTCTGCATTGCCTATTTATTACTAAAAGGATACAACCATCGAACAATAAGTTCATATTTAAAAGTAAGTTTTACAACTCTTAATAGAGTAAGTACCGCCTTAAAAACAGGAGGACAAGGGTACACGCTCGTACTTAAACGGCTGCAAAAACAGGAAAAGATTGAAAAAATCCTCAAACAGATCGAAGAAGGAATTGTGTCAATGTTAGCCTCAATTGGCGGTCCAACTCAGGTTTGGAAGCATATACAAAACGAACAGAGAAGACAAACATATAGGAACAGAAAACCATTTTAGCTTTTGTTATCATGTTCCGTTACATGATAACAACTACTATTGTTCAATTTTACCTGTTGTAAATAGCAGTAAATATTGATATAGTTAATGTAACTTTTCGATTGCATGGGATTACCAACCCCAAAGAAAAGCGCTGCATCCGCGTAAAGATGTTTAATTAAGTCACCAAAAGTTGGATGGAACCTTCCGAAAAAATCGGGATCCAACAGAGGGTGGCTTTTTTTTGTATGAAAAAACTAGTTCAATACACTACGACAACACGCTCCTATTTTGTTAGGAGATGTGTTCGTGGGTAGCAAAAATCTCACCTTCGAAGACACCTCTTAATAAAGAGGGGAAGGAGGTGAGAAGAATGGAAAGAGATAATAGTCTTGATGCACGTATCGCAGCAGCCAAAGCTATGGGTTTATCTGACAGAATGTCCGAAGATATATTGATCATTGATGGAATACCAGAGTATCGTCCGGAAGGATCATCAATCAATAGGAAACCTGCGATTGACCCAAGAAAGGTTGATTTACTACAGTACGATGGCGATTAAGTTACCATTCGGAGTAAGGCGGGAGCTAGCCCCGCCAAGCTCCCTCTTACAATAAACGGATTTATTGCTACAATAAGGGAGAAACTATATGTCAAAAATACTTGAAGAAAAATTAGAAAAAATGTCAAAAGGGGAACAGGAACTGTGGGCGTTGCGGCATACAGCTGAACACGTGCTTCATACTGCACTCCAAAACCTGTATCCTTCTATGAAAAAAGCCATGGGACCGGCAACAGATGACGGGTTTTACCATGATTTTGATTTAGGAGACAAAGTCTCTGAAGAGGATTTCCCAAAAATAGAAAAAGAAATGCAGAGAATTATTGATCTTAACCTCCCCATGGTGCAACGGTTCGTAACGGCAAAAGAAGCCCACAGTATATTTAAAAACAATCTTTATAAACTCGAATGGGTAAGTGATATAGAAAAACGCGGCGAAAAATTTTCTTTATTTAGTATCGGCAATATCGATACGGACCTTTGCAGTGGACCTCACGCAAAATCAACTGGCGTTGTAAAAGCATTTAAACTTCTTTCTGTCGCAGGAGCGTATTGGCATGGGGATGAAAAAAACAAAATGCTCACCCGCGTCTATGGAACAGCATTTAAGTTAAAAAAGGAACTCGATGATTATCTCACACTTATTGAAGAAGCCAAAAAACGCGACCACAGAAAACTAGGCAAAGATCTCGGGTTGTTCGTATTTTCAGACTTAGTCGGTAAAGGTCTGCCAATGTTAACGGCAAAAGGCGCAACCATCAGACGAGAATTGGAACGATTTATCGTTGACGAGGAAATCAAGCGTGGGTATCAACATGTCATCACGCCATCACTTGCAAAAGTCGACTTATATAAAACAAGTGGTCATTACCCATATTATAAAAATACGATGTATCCGCCGATGATCGTAGATGATGAAAAACTTATTCTCCGACCTATGACCTGTCCGCATCATTTTATGCTGTATAAATCAGAACCACATAGCTATCGAGAATTACCAATTCGCTTAGCAGAACTCTCACCTCAATTTCGGTATGAAAAAAGTGGAGAATTAACTGGCCTCATGCGTGTACGCATGTTCTGTCTAGCTGATGCACACATAATAAGCCAAACAGAAAATGCAAAAGAGGAAATCAAAAAAGTATTGGAACTGATTGATTTTGTTAATTCAACGCTCGGTATGGTCAAAGGAAAAGATTATCGATATCGATTGTCTCTTGGCGACAGAAAGGATACAAAGAAATATTTCAAAGATGATGTTTCTTGGGACAACGCAGAGCAAGTGCTTCGGGAAGTACTCGTGGATATCAAAGCGCCTTTTTTTGAAGCTCCTAACGAAGCAGCATTTTACGGACCAAAAATTGATATTCAAATTAAAAATATTTCAGGCCATGAGGAAACTGCATTTACGGTCCAATATGACTTTGTTATGCCGAAACGGTTTCAATTAACCTATATCGATACAGATGGAAAAGAAAAAGAACCAGTAGTTATCCATAGATCGAGCCTTGGTGCCTTTGAACGCACCATGGCATTTCTCATTGAAAAATATGCAGGTGCTTTACCATTGTGGCTTTCTCCTGTTCAGATATCCATTATTCCTATTGGTGAACGGCATGTTAAAGCAGCACAAAAAGTAATGGAAGAAATGAAGACAGCTGGAATTCGGGTAGAACTCAATGAGAAGAACGAACCGATGGGTGCAAAAATACGAGAAGCGACATTGCAAAAAATCCCATACATGGCTATAATTGGCGATAGAGAAATAGCTGATAACTCTGTCAGCGTACGAACAAGAAGCGGAGAGGATCTCAAAGCCATCAAGCTTTCCGATTTTATAAACCGTTTATCAAAAGACATTGAACACAAGCTTTAAACACTACCGCCTCAATTACCAAATCATTAGTCCAACCGTACGGCTATTGGATGAGGAAGGAAAACAAGTTGGGATTATTTCCAAAATTGAAGCACTCCAAAAAGCAAAAGAACTGGGAATTGACGTTGTTGAAATTGCTCCCAACGCAGTTCCACCAGTCGCCAAGCTGATTGACTATAAAAAATTCAAATATCAAGAGCAAAAAAAGGAAAAGGAAAGTAAAAAAAGCCAGAAGAATGTTGGCGTGAAAGAAGCACGTCTCAGGCCGTTCATCGGCCAGCATGACTTTGATACACGGCTCGCGCAAACTCAAGAGTGGATCAAAGACGGCAATCAGGTAAAAATCAACGTGGTGTTCAAAGGCAGAGAAGTCACGCGAAAAGAATTTGGTTTTGAGGTGATGAAACGGTTTGTCGCAGCTGTAACTGGAGCAAAACTTGTCCGAGAACCACGCCTCGAGGGAAAAGTGCTATCCGCTCTCATGGTACCAAACAAAAAATCCGCTTGATTCAACACCACCAAGTACCGTATAATACCCTATATGCCGAAAGTACGAACCAAGAAAATCGTGTCAAAACGATTTAAAATAACAGCAACAGGGAAAGTCATGCATAATGTGCAAGGTGCTCGACATTTAAGACGAAAAAAAAGCGCGTCATGCAAACGAAGGCAGGATAAACCGATAGCGCTTCATAATAAAAAATTTATCCAAAATATTACGAATTTTTTGAGAACCTAATCTATGAGAGTAAAACGCGGAGTCACCAGTCACGCAAAACACAAGAAAATCTTCGAAGCCAATAAAGGCTATCGGATGACAAAACGACGCCTTATACGAGTCGCCAAAGAAGCATATCTTCATGCAGGCGAATACGCATTTGCCGGACGAAAAAACAAGAAACGGGATTTCCGCGCTCTGTGGATCACCCGCATTTCCCATGCAGTCGCTGCAAAAGGAACTTCTTACAGTAAATTCATGAATGCATACAAAAAAGCAAACATCACTATTGATCGAAAAATCATGGCACATCTCATCGTCAACAAACCAGAAGCCTTTAACGCAATCTTTGACAAAATAAAAACAGTTAGCTAATATACAACCATGCCCAATAATTACGTTACTAAATCACATTTTGATGAAGTTATAGGAACGATCAATAAAAAGCTTGAAAAATTAGATAAAATCGATAAGATGTCAGAACAAATAGATTGGATGGTCGGTAAAATTCAAGGTCATGAAGAAGAACACACATTATTAAATAATACGGTTTCTGAACATTCAGATAATTTGGAAACCATTAATGGAAAACTTGGAATAGTAATATGAAAAACCAAAGATTTTTCTTTTTCTTTTTTGCCTCGCACAGCGGGGAATCTTTGGTTGGAGTAAACGCATAAAAAGATAATTACATAAGAAGACCAAAGAAGCCCCGAAGAGGGGCTTTTTTTACGACTTAAAAAAACGTACAATAAATAAGAACATGAAAAAAATAATTCGAAAAGAAGAACCTATTGCAAAAGAGCAGTTAATCCGACTACTTCTGACATTACAGGAAGATGCAACTACTGCAATTGGCAAAAGTGCTGAACCAATTGATCAGCTTAGACTAACATGGCTTGGAAAAGAAAGTGAGTTTGGACGCCTCGCGTCATACATGAAAACTATACCTCAAGAAGATAAGCAGCAAATTGGTGCTGTTCTGAATGGCGTCAAAAGAGCTATTGAACAAACACTAAGTTCACAGTTGACAGTCAACAGTTCACAGAAAACACAGCATGAAGACTGGTTCGACACAACCATTCCAGGAGATCTTCCACCTCAAGGACATCTCCATATTGTAACTCAAGCAATTGAAGAAATAACAACAATATTTAATAAAATCGGATTTACCCGTGTACGACACCCTGAAGTTGATTCTGACTACTATGCCTTTGAGGCTCTCAATATGCCTCTCAACCATCCAGCACGTGACGAGTGGGAAACGTTTTTTATAGATAGTCAAAAAATACAAGTTAAAAACAATATACTATCAAAGCTTGTGCTGACACCACATACCTCAAACGGGCAAGTACGTGAGATGGAAAAGGGAAAACTTCCTATACGAATGATCAACATTGCAAAATGTTATAGACGACAATCTGATATATCCCACGTACCAATGTTTCATCAATTCGAAGGAATGTATATCGATAAAAACGTATCAATAGGCCACCTGAAAGGGTTCATTGATTATTTTGTGAAACAATTTTTTGGTCCCGATAGGAAATCTCGATTACGCCCGTTTCATTTTCAATTCACCGAACCGTCATTCGAAGTAGATATCTCCTGCGGTATTTGTAATGGCCGCGGATGCAGATTCTGCAAAGAAGGTTGGCTTGAACTTGCTGGCTCGGGCATGATTCACCCAAATGTATTGAAATATGGAGGAATTGACCCTAATAATTACAGTGGATTTGCAATCGGATGGGGAGTGGAAAGAACGTATATGATGAAATCAGGAACACAGCTTGATGATATACGACTTATTTACGGTAATGATATACGATTTTTAAAACAATTCTAATATGAACATACTTGTACCAGACTCATGGCTTCGGGAATATCTCAAAACCGATGCCACACCAAAACAAATTAAGGAATATCTCTCCCTTTGCGGTCCGTCTGTCGAACGGAGTAATTTTATCAAAGATGAGACTGTTTATGACATCGAAATAACCAGTAACCGCCCCGATGCAATGTCTGTTATGGGAATTGCCCGAGAAGCAAGTGTTATACTTCCACGATTTGGGATAAAAGCTGAATTACAAATTAACCAATTAACCAATTTACCGATTAACAAATCCAATAAACTGAAATTACATATAACCACAGATTCTAAACTAAATCCCCGGTGGACGAGTGTTATTTTTGATTCTGTCAAAATTAAACCTTCTCCAAGCTGGCTTACAAAACGATTAGAATTGGTTGGCGTTCGATCATTAAATAACGTCATCGATATAACAAACTATCTTATGCATGCCTATGGCCAACCAGCTCATATATTTGATTACGACAAAATAACGAATGGAATCATGAAGCTGCGCGCTTCCAAAAAAGGAGAAACTCTAACAACGCTTGATGGGAAGATTCATACACTTCCTGGAGAAGATATCGTCATAGAAGATGGCTCAGGTAAACTAGTTGATCTCTGTGGCATCATGGGCGGAGAAAATTCAGCTATCACTGATAAGACAACTCGTATCATTCTTTTTTTACAAACGTATGACCCTGTGCAAATACGAAAAACTTCCATGGCGTTAGCTCACCACACAGAAGCCTCTGGTTTATTTGAAAAAGGCCTTGATCCTGAACTGGTCATGCCGGTATTTTTGGAAGGAATTCAACTCATACAAAAACTTGCAAGTGGAAATATTGCAAGTTCAATTATCGATATTTATCCTCATCCATTCATAGCTTCAACTGTAGTGGTTTCTCGAACAAAAATAGATAGCTACATCGGAACACATCTGGAAACAAAAGAAATAAAAGAAATTCTTACAAATTTAGGCTGCACAACTACTGTCGATAACACGAAAGTAGCTGTCCAACCGCCAAGTTATAGGCAAGATATTGCAATTGATGTAGATATCATTGAGGAATTAGCACGTATCTCCGGGTACCACACCATAAAAGATAAACTCCCGGATAGCGAACCACCGGCTATTTTTGAAGATCCTATTCTTGGTTGGGAACAAAAGTTAAAAAATAAACTATGTGATTGGGGATATACGGAAACCTACACATATTCAATGATATCAAAAGAACTTCTCGACACATTTAACATAAACAATCAAGAAGTCTATGAAATTACCAATCCTATCTCAACAGATTGGGTGTATATGCGTCCGACACTTTTGCCAAGTATGCTTTTGGCCGTCAAACAAAATATGCCATATGAAAATGATTTAAAATTGTTTGAACTCTCTATGATTTATGCATACCGAGAAAACAATCTTCCGCAAGAACAATCGACACTCATTATTGCTGTGTCAGGAAGTCGATATGGAAAGCTCAAAGGCATTGCTGAAGCGATATTCTCTCTATTTGGCATTTCTTTCCCAACAATAACTGATCCAGCAACTGACTACTATCAGCAGGGTCGATCACTTCGCTTGGGAAATTTCGGACAACTGGGGGAAATTGATGGAGCACTTCTATCAAAACTCGGAATCAATAAACCAATTACTATTCTTGAACTATCCGTTGACCAGCTCGTCAAGCACGCGCGTTTAAAAAAACAATATACACCGATTCCAAAAAATCCGGCCAGTTACGAAGATTTGGCTTTTGTTGTATCTGATAAAACATACGTCGCCCCAATGATGGCATCACTAAAAACTATTGATCCGTTAATTACAGATGTATCGCTTTTTGATAGTTTCAACACCATTCGAACATTTCATATCACTTACCAAAGCGACACAAAAAATTTAACAGCAGAGGACATTTCAAAAGTCCGAGAAAAAATCATCAAACACATGAAAAAAGAATTCAATGCAACACTAAAAACGGTTTAGGGAATTGGTGTTGGAAGGGGAGTGGAAGTAGGAATAGGAGTAGCAG
Source organism: uncultured Gammaproteobacteria bacterium (assembly GCA_964423435.1). Classification (GTDB taxonomy): domain Bacteria; phylum Patescibacteriota; class Microgenomatia; order UBA10105; family UBA927; genus CAIJMI01. The sequence continues at coordinate 7,867 of CAYRFA010000025.1, forward strand.
TTGGAACAGGCGTTGGTGTAGCGTACGCCATATTTACCCCAATATGAATCTCACTTTCTGTTGAATTTCCCTTTGAATCCGTTGCTTTTGCTTTAATCGTGTAATACGGTCCATTGATTGGAATTGAAACTGTATCTGAAAAATTATCGCTTCCAACTTCTTTTTTCTTTACTCCATCCACAAACACTTCAATTTTTGAAATTCCGTTTGGTGAAACTGCTTTAATTGTAATCTTGACGTTATTATCGTTTATCTGAGATTCATTCCCTGGTTCTTTAATGGATATACCAAGTGAGTCACCTCCGCTATACGTTTCCGTTGGCGGATGAAATTTAGAATCTCCTTGTCCAGCTATCCATGCGTTGATCCCATCTTGCCAACGATTCTTGCCATCTCCTGACACAGGATCTTGTTCTTTCCAAACAACATATTGCTTAGTTTCATATTCACCTTTGAGAATTTCAACAACATTTGCAAGTTTATTTCCATCGTGCTTGGATATTTTTATATTTTGGTAACAAGCCGCTTGTCCATTCGGCTCAGTACCTTTGATGAAAAATTCCTTTCGCCTCGCATCCGTCACAGGCGTTCCACCGGCATACGAATCAACGTCCATTTCAATAACATTGTCTGGTTTTGTAAACGGCTCATCTTTTTTCTCAATCAGTGCCTCCCGAATAATCCGATTCCATATAGGAGCAGCTCCTGTTACACCTGATGCAAGTGCAGGATTCATCGGAGAGTTGTCGTTATTTCCAACCCACACACCAACAACAACAGAAGGTGAGTATCCAATGGTCCAATTGTCCCGTTTATCATCAGTTGTTCCGGTTTTGACTGCGACAGTTTTGCCGGGTATCACCAGATATGACTTTTCTCCAAACACATCTTTCCGTGCGTTATTATCTGACAGAATATGGGAAATAATAAAAGCAACATCAGCAGATAATACGCGTCTCGGCTGCACTGCTTTATGTTCAAACAGTACCTTTCCTTTCGTATCTTCAACTTTCAACAGTGCAATTGGTTCTTGACGAAACCCTCCGGTTCCAAATGCACCAAATGCGCTGGTAATATCTAAAAGCGTCACCTCACCGCCTCCAAGAGTAAGAGATAATCCAAACCGCTTAATATTGTCATCAGTTGGCGCAAGCGTCGAAATACCCATGTCAGTTGAAAGCCGAAGAACGTCCTTAATACCAACCAAGGCAAGTACTTTAACAGCAATCGTATTAATTGAATTTCCCAGAGCAAAACGAAGTTGCACAGGCCCCCGGTATTTCCCATCATAATTCTTCGGATTATATTCTGGCTTCACTGGATCTCCTGACGGATATTTTGTGTCAACATCTAGTAGGGTCGTAGAGGCTGTGTAGCCCTTTTTCAAGGCTGCTGCATAGGAAAACGGCTTC
>CAYRFA010000026.1:0-9237 GCA_964423435.1 uncultured Gammaproteobacteria bacterium
AACTCCAGTAAAGGCATCAAAGAGCGTATCGGACGCTTGCTTCTCATGCATGCAAACCAAAGGGAAGAAATTAAAGAGGCATTTGCAGGAGAAATAGTCGCAGTTGTAGGGTTTAAAGATACTATTACAGGAGACACCATAGCAGATGCGGATAATCCAATTATTTTAGAGCAAATTACGTTTCCGGAACCCGTCATCTCCCTTGCTATTGAGCCTAAAACTAAAAATGATCAGGAAAAAATGGGATATGCGCTACAGCGGCTTGCTGAAGAAGATCCCACGTTTAAAGTTAAATCAAATCAGGAAACAAACCAGACCATTATCTGGGGCATGGGTGAATTGCATTTAGACGTGCTTGTTGACCGGATGAAACGGGAATTTAAAGTCGAAGCAAATGTCGGAGCGCCACAGGTTGCATACAAGGAAACAATTACCAGGATGGCCGAAGGAGAGGGTAAATATATTAAACAAACCGGAGGTCATGGACAATATGGGCATTGTTGGGTCAGGATTGAACCAAAACCAAGAGGAGAAGGATTTGAATTTATTGATGAAATTAAAGGGGGAGCAATTCCACGTGAGTTTATCAAGCCTGTTGAAAAAGGTGTTGTGGAGGCTATGGAAAACGGGTGTATCGCAGGGTACCCGCTTGTGGACATGTCGGTTGCCCTCTATGACGGAACATATCATGATGTCGATTCTTCCGAGCTTTCCTTTAAGATTGCCGGATCTATGGCTCTTCAATCAGCAGTCAAACAAGCCGGAGTGACCATTCTAGAACCTATCATGAAGGTGGAGGTGACGACTCCAGATGAGTATATGGGAGATGTTATTGGAGATTTATCCAGTAAACGTGCTCAAATTATGGGAACACAAAAACGGGGTAACACAACAATAATTATAGCTCAAGTTCCTCTTGCAGAGCTTTCCGGATACGCAACGACCTTGAGGTCTTTATCAAAAGGCCGTGCTTCCTACTATATGGAACCAAGTCACTACGAAGAAGTACCGAAGAACATTCAGGAAAAGATCATTGCGAAAAAAGTCTAATGTGTGTTACAATCACATTCGCTTGCAATATAAGCAGCGTTTTTTTATTGGTTAACTAAAAATTTAAGGAGGAACTATGGCAGACCAGCAAAAGTTTGTTCGAAATAAACCACATTTAAACATTGGTACTATTGGTCACGTTGACCATGGAAAAACAACTCTTACTTCTGCAATTACCCATGTTCTTGCAAAATCAGGTCTTGCGAAAGCACTTAAATATGAAGAAATTGATAGTGCTCCTGAGGAAAAAGCTCGTGGAGTTACAATCAACATTCATCATTCTGAATACGAAACCACAAAACGACATTATGCACACATTGACGCTCCAGGACATGCTGATTATGTCAAAAACATGATTACGGGTGCCGCTCAAATGGACGGAGCAATTTTGGTTGTGTCAGCCCCAGACGGTCCAATGCCACAAACGCGGGAACACATACTTTTAGCCAAACAAGTCAACGTTCCAGCAATTATCGTATTTATGAATAAATGCGATATGGTTCAAGACAAGGAACTCTTGGATCTTGTTGAGATGGAAGTAAGGGAACTTTTGACGAAATATGGATTTCCGGGAGATAAGACTCCGGTTATCCGTGGATCAGCTCTCAAAGCGCTTCAAGGTGATGCAGAAGCCGAAAGCAGTATTACTGAGCTCATGAAAACAGTGGATGAGTATGTTCCAGATCCAGTCAGACCCACAGATAAACCATTCCTGATGCCTATTGAAGATGTATTTTCAATCAAAGGTCGAGGAACAGTGGTAACAGGTCGAATTGAGAGGGGTAAAGTGAAAATCAATGAGACTGTTGAAATCGTTGGTATTAAAGCCACGCAATCAACAGTGGTCACCGGAGTTGAGATGTTTAGAAAACTTCTCGATGAAGGTATTGCTGGAGATAATGTTGGAGTACTCCTTCGAGGAGTTGAGAAAGATCAGGTAGAGCGTGGACAAGTGCTCGCAGCGCCTGGAAGTGTTAAGCCACATACACAATTTGAAGCAGAAATTATAGTACTTGCGAAAGAAGAAGGTGGACGACACACACCATTTTTCTCAGGCTACAGACCACAATTTTACATTCGTACGACTGATGTGACCGGTGAGGTCACACTTCCAGCCGGAGTAGAAATGGTTATGCCAGGGGATAATACAAAAATGACAGCGAAACTTATTGTTCCTGTTGCTCTTGAGGAAGGTGTGCGGTTTGCTATCCGAGAGGGTGGACATACGGTAGGAGCTGGAGTTGTGACAAAAATTATAGAGTAAGGCTCTTTTTAAGGATATTTAACAATGCCAAAAGGTCGAATTCGCGTACGTTTAAAAGCATACGACAGCAGAGTTATTGACGATTGCTGTCAGAAAATTCTTGATGTAGCAGTCAGGACTGGCGCCCGTGTGGCAGGACCAGTTCCACTTCCGACATCCAAAGAACATTTTAACGTGCAGCGCGCAACATTTATTGACCGAAATAGCCGGGAAGATTTCATGATTGCGACGCATAAACGGCTTGTTGATATCATAGAGCCTACTGATAAGACCATAGACCAACTCATGCATTTAGATCTGCCGGCAGGAGTTGATGTAGAGATAAAGATGTAATTTGTCATTCATGAGATACTTTGGTATACTCGCGTTTTGAGTCCAAAAGTCTCGGAGACGTTTAAAAAACGACCGTTCCGAGGTCGTTTTTTTATTTGGTAACATATGAAAAGTTTACTGGGATACAAAGGAAAGCAGACACAGACATTCACAGAAGGTGGGATGCGGATTCCTGTGACGTATATTACAGCTGGTCCGTGTTTTATCACGAGTCTTGATATCACACCGAGCTATACCAATATCCAAATTGGATTTGGAACTAAAACACATAACACCAAAGCTGAAATTGGACACACAAAAAAAGCGGGGATTACACAAAAACTCCGCTTTTTACGTAGTATGAGGGTAGCAACTATTCCAGAAGGTTGGCTTGTTGGAAAAGAACTCGCAATTGCAGATGTATTTAGCGTTGGAGATGTGATACGAGTGACGGGCATTTCAAAAGGAAAAGGATTTGCAGGAGTTGTGAAAAGGCACGGGTTTGCAGGCGGTCCGAAGACTCATGGTCAATCGGATAAAGAAAGGTCACCGGGATCAATTGGCGCAACGACCACTCCAGGAAGAGTATTTAAAGGGAAACGCATGGCCGGTCGAATGGGAAGTGATACAGTCACTGTGAAAGGGTTGAGTGTTATTGGTATTGATGAGCAAAATCATATTCTTATAGTCAAAGGTCTTGTACCAGGACCAAAAAATACGCTAGTAACAATTGCAAAAGAAAACGAATAAGTATGGCAACGATAAAAAAAACTACCAAGGTGAAAAAAATAACAGCTACAAAAAAAGCTGTTGCTCCTGCTAGTAAAAAAGAAGTTGCACTGAGTGCATCTTTATATACGTCTGTTGGTATTTCAGCAGGGAAAGAGAAGCTTCCGAAAGAAGTATTTGGAGTAAAAATTAATCTTCAGATTATTGCTCAAGCTGTGAGAGTATATCGGGCAAATCAACGGGAAGGATCAGCAACAGCAAAAACTCGCGGCGAAGTAACAGGATCAACAAGAAAGATTTACAAACAAAAAGGGACTGGCCGCGCTCGTCATGGAAATATTCGAGCGCCTATTTTTGTCGGCGGTGGAATTGTTTTCGGACCACGAATTCGCGATTATTCAAAAAATCTACCTCAGTCCATGCGCTCACTTGCTCTTGCAAGTTCACTTTCGTACCAACAAAAAGAAGGTCGTATTGTCGTTATTGAGAAAACAAATGATTGCAAGCCAAAAACATCCATTATTGCAAAAGGACTCGTGAAGATGGGAGTTTTGAATCCCGTACTTGTTGTTGTTCATGATACCCATAGTCCGTTCGTTCAAGCAATTCGAAATATTGAAAAGGTGACATTCGTTCCCGCATCGCAAGTGACTACGTATGACGTGGTCACTCATAAGACAATTTGTATAACAAAAGAATCAATAGAAATTCTATTAAAACGTGTATGAGATCATCAATATTAATTCGACCATATATTACTGAAAAAACAATGCAACTTGCTCAAAGCAATTGGTTCAGTTTTGTTGTCGCCATGTATGCAAATAAAGCCCAAATAGCTGGGGAAGTTGCAAAAATGTATAAAGTGAATGTAATAAATGTTCGAACGAGTTTGGTCACAGGAAAAATGAAACGAACCGGAAAAAAGCAGAAATTAGCGCAGACATCAGCATGGAAAAAAGCCATGGTGCAGTTAAAAGCCGGTCAGACTATCGACGCATTTCAAATTCAAGAACAAGAAAAGAAGTAGATATGAAACAACAAACAAAGAAAACAAAACGATTATTAACTATTTTACCTAAGCAAAGCGGTCGGGATGTTGCTGGTCATGTTGCTGTGCGTCATCAGGGTGGACGACACAAACGTATGTACAGGGAAGTCGATTGGATGCGGACAAAAGATGCAATTCCTGCAACCGTTATTGCTATTGAATATGATCCTAATAGAAGCGCAGATATTGCACTCCTGCAGTACAAAGATGGAGAGAAAAAATATATTATTGCACCAGTTGGTCTCAAAGTGGGTGCAATTATAATAAGCGGCGAAGTTGTGGATGCGGTTGCGGGTAATACGATGACACTTGGAAATATTCCAATTGGCACTCTTATTCATAATATTGAAATTAAGCCGGGTCATGGAGCACAAATGATTAGGTCCGCCGGATCATTTGCAACGGTACTATCAAAAGATGGAAATACAGTGCAAATTAAGCTTCCATCAGGTGAAACGCGATTATTTTCTATTTTATGTAGAGCAACCGTCGGACAGATTGGAAACGTTGAATGGAAAAATAGAGTGATTGGCAAAGCAGGAAGGTCACGACACATGGGTATCAGACCAACAGTAAGAGGGGTAGCTCAAAATCCACGGTCTCACCCACATGGAGGTGGAGAGGGTCGAAGTGGCATTGGTATGCCATCACCCAAAAGTCCATGGGGTAAAAAAACCCTTGGGAAAAAGACGCGAAAACGTGTAAAATACAGCGATCGGTTTATAGCAAGTAGAAAAAAGTAAGGAGCATTATGGCACGATCAAGCAAAAAAGGACCATATATAGATAAGCGGATACTTATTAAAGTAAACAAACAAAAGGCTGGTGGCGATCGCACACCTATTAAAACGTGGAGTCGGGCGTGTCAAATTCCTCCGGAATTTGTTGGAGTTACATTTGCGGTTCACAATGGTCATCTGTTCACCGAAGTATTTGTAAATGAATCTATGGTAGGGCATCGGCTTGGAGAATTTTCTCCAACACGAACATTTCGAGGTCACGGACAAGTAACAAAACGAACAATGGATAAAACCTAAAACGTATGGAATATCAAGCAACCACGAAATATATACGGACGAGTACACGGAAAGTACGGCTCATCGCCGATGCAATTCGTGGGAAACGAGTTGACCGTGCAATAGCTATTCTTGCGATGACGCCAAAAATAGCTGCAGAACCAATATTGAAAACACTATTAAGCGCTATAGCAAATGCTAAAAAAACAGTTGCAGATGCTCATACCTTGGGTATCACGCAAATTATCGTTATGGGTGGACCTGTGATGAAACGATTTCACGCAGTATCACGAGGAATGGCGCATGCATACAAGAAACGAATGACACATGTAAAGATCGTGATAGAAGAAAAAGGAGACCAGCCTTCCAGCAAGGCAGGGAAATAATCTATGGGACAAAAAATTAATCCAAAAGGTTTTCGAATAGGAACAGTGTTTACCTGGGGTTCCAGATGGTTTGCTGATAATAAAAGGTATAAAGAGTTTTTGTTTGAAGATGTGGAGCTTCGAAAGTTTATTTTTAAGCGTCTAAAAACTGCAGGACTTGAACACATCGATATTGAACGCTCTATTAATAAGATGAAAATTACACTTCATGTCTCACGGCCGGGACTCGTCATTGGACGAGGTGGAAGCGGACTGGAAGAATCAAAAAAAGCAATTGAAAAATTTTTACATGAATGGGAACAAACACGGGCAACAAACCTACAAAAGAAACATGCAGGAGATACAGGAAAATCTAAAATTGAAATTACAGTGGAACCAGTAAAAGAACCAAATTTAAGCGCATATTTAGTAGCAACAACCATAGCAGATCAATTAGCCAGGCGTATTCCTCATAAGAGGGCGTGTAATCAAGCGCTTGAACGTGTGATGGGGGCAGGAGCAAGGGGGATAAAAATTGCGCTTTCTGGTCGTATTGCTGGAGCTGAAATTGCACGACACGAAAAGTTTGGCGTTGGAACAGTGCCTCTTTCAACGATTAGAGAAAATATTGATTTTGCAGCAGTTCCGTCACTTACGAAATCTGGATATATTGGGGTAAAAGTATGGATTTGTAAAAAATAACATATGTTAATGCCGAGACGTGCCAAACATAGAAAATCATTTCGGGGGAAACGAACCGGAATTGCAACACGTGGCGTGAATATTGATTTTGGAGAATTTGGGTTGAAGGCGATGACGTGCGGTTGGGTTTCTAGCCGTCAGATAGAAGCAGCACGTCGAGCACTTACTCATTATGTTAAGAGGGGTGGAAGAATTTGGATTCGAATATTTCCAGATAAACCAGTTACAAAAAAACCGCCAGAAACCAGAATGGGAAGTGGAAAAGGGGATATTCATGAGTATGTGTCAGTGGTTCGGCCTGGACGAATTTTGTTTGAAATGGGTGGAATACCCCAAGCAGATGCAAAAGAAGCGATGCGGTTAGCGTCAGCAAAATTACCAGTGCGAACAAAGTTTATGATAAAGGAATAATACATATGAAACGAAAAGACAAAATACAAATACATACGATGAATAAAACTGAACTTGCAAGTCAGATACAGGCAATTGGCGAGCAAATAAAAAAAATGAAGATGGAACGATATACCAAACCAGCAAAGAATGTTCATGAAATAACAATCGCGAAAAGAAAATATGCAATTATGAAAACTGTTTTAAGCCAAAAACATCAAGGAGAAAGTGTATGACAACGATAAATAAAGGAAAAACATTTATAGGTAAGGTTGCTCATGTTGGAGCATTTAAAACAATTACAGTTGAGGTGGTTCAGATTACCCGTCACCCACTCTATCGAAAAACTATGCGTAGCACGAAACGTTTTTTAGTTCATTATGAAGGAACAGCATTAAAGGTGGGAGATGCAGTTACGATCATTGAAACGCGGCCAATAAGTAGAATGAAACGATTTACGGTATTGGAACAAAAAGGAAAATAATATGATTCAACGAAGAACAAAATTAGTACCGGCAGATAATTCAGGGGTACAGTGGATGACGGTTATCCATATTTATGGTGCGTCAAAGAGAAATACCGCTACACTTGGAGACATTGTGCAGTGTGTTGTGAAAAAAGCAGATCCAACGGGAATTGTGAAAGACGACGAACTCGTAAAGGTTGTGATCGTTCGAACACATAAAGAATATAGACGGAAAGACGGTTCATATATCAGGTTTGATGATAATGCAGGTGTTGTTATCGATGCAGATGAAAATCCGCGGGGAACACGTATCTTTGGTCCAATCGCGCGCGAGATAAAAGAAAGAGGATTTGATAAAATAGCCAGCATGGCATTGGAGATGTATTAATATGAAACTCAAAAAAGGTGATGAAATCATCGTAACAATAGGAAAAGATAAAGGGAGAAAGGGAAAAATTGAAGAAGTATTCCCAGGCGACCATACAGTTCGTGTTGTTGGAATTAATGTATACAAAAGGCACATGAAACGAAGGGATGATAAACATCCGGGAGGAATCATTGAAAAGTTGCGACCAATATCAGTTGGGAAAATTGCGCTCCTGTGTCCTAAATGCGGAAAACCAACGAGAATTGGATATAGTGTGACAGCGAAAGACAAATACCGTATTTGTAAAAAATGTGAAGCAAAATTATAACGTATGACACAAGACCAAAATAAACTTATGACTGAGCTTGGAATTAAAAACTGCATGGCAGTGCCAAAGCTCATCAAAATCGTCATTAATTGCAGTTTAGGGGAAGCACTTGCCGATAAGAAAGTTATTGAAAAGGCAACTGTCCAACTTGCTGCTATAACCGGTCTTCATCCAGTGGTGACAAAAGCCAAAAAAGCAATATCAGCATTTAAACTTCGAGAAGGAGACGTTATTGGATTAAAAGTAACACTTCGTGGAAAACGAATGAACGATTTTTTGACCAGGCTTACCAGTGTTGCCCTTCCTCGGGTACGAGATTTCAGGGGAATTCCAAAAAAAGGATTTGATGGAAATGGTAATTATACACTTGGTATTGCAGAACAAACAATTTTTCCGGATCTAGACTACGCACTCGTCGATAAAGTACGTGGTTTTGAGGCAACATTTGTAACAAGTGCAAAAACGGATGATCAAGCTAAAGCACTACTTGCACTTAGTGGATTACCGTTTGAAAAATAATACTATGGCAAAAACATCTGATGTCGTGAAATTTAATAAAAAACAGAAATTTGCAGTCCGACATAAAAATCGGTGTAATCTCTGTGGCAGGTCACGGGCATACATGCGTAAATTTGGCGTTTGTCGTATTTGCTTTCGGACACTCGCACATAAAGGTGAATTACCAGGAGTGGTAAAAGCATCATGGTAAAGGGAGAACTATTATGGTAAATGATCCAATTGGAGACATGTTAATTCAAATAAAAAATGCGGCTGCTGCGAAAAGGAAATCACTCGATATTCCGTATTCCGGCATGAAATATGCGCTCGCAACAATACTTGTGAAAGAACGGTATATCGAAGAAGCAAAAAAAATTGGAGATAATCCAAAATATCAATTACATGTAATACTTCGGTATGACAATGGTAATTCAGCAATTACTGATGTAAAGAGGATTAGTAAACCGGGATTACGATGGTATATCGATAAAGGAGCTATTCCCACGGTTGTTGGAGGAATGGGCACGGCAATTATCTCTACATCAAAAGGGATGATGACCGGACGAGAAGCAAAACGCATGGGAATTGGCGGAGAATTATTGTGTGAAGTTTGGTAAACATATGTCACGAATAGGAAAAACACCAATTGAAATACCACAGGGAGTAACCATTACTAAAGATGGAAACGAGCTTGTGGTGAAAG
>CAYRFA010000027.1:0-2593 GCA_964423435.1 uncultured Gammaproteobacteria bacterium
GCAATCATGCCAATTTTAAACAAAGTAGGACAGTTCCTTTCATCTCAAACCATTCGAAATATTGTAGGAAATCCCCAATCGACGGTTGATTTAGAGGACATGATGAACAAGGGGAAAATAATACTCGTTAATCTTGCTCAAGGAAAACTTGGTGAGGACAGCAGTGCTCTGTTGGGAGCTATGATTATTACAAAAATTCAACTGGCAGCCATGAATAGGGTATACGATCAAGAAGAAAACAGAAAAGATTTTTATCTGTATGTTGATGAGTTTCAAAATTTTGCAACGAGCTCGTTTATCAAAATTCTTTCAGAGGCTCGGAAATATCGATTGAATCTCACACTTGCCAATCAATATATCGGGCAAATTGATGAGGACGTGCAGAATGCCATCTTTGGAAATGCCGGTTCTCTTGTGTCATTTTGCGTCGGTGCAACGGACGCCAGACCCTTGGCGCGTGAATTTGGACTGAAATACAAAGAAGAAGAACTCGTGCAAATAGGGAACTATCAGGTGATTCTCAAATTGTCTATTGATAATCACACTTCAAGTCCATTTTCAGGTACCACGCTTCCACTTCCGAGATCCCATAACCAAAATAGAGAAAAGGTAATAAGATCAAGTAGGGAACGGTTTACAAAGGGATTTGAGAACATTGGAGTGAAAGAGGAAAGTGCAAAATAGTTCCTTCTGATTTATACTTACAGCATGAAAATTGGACTTCTCGGTGGAAAGTTCAACCCGCCACACCTAGGTCATATGCTCATAGCCGAGCAAGTGTTGGATTTTGCGGGATTTGACGAAGTGTGGTTTGTCCCTAATTATGGACAAAGTTTTCACGAACCAGTTGCACCTGTTGAGCATAGACTTGCAATGACAAAACTGATTCAAGTTCCCAAAACAAAAGTATCAACACTTGAGACAGACAACACACTTGATGGGAAAACAATTCATCTTTTACCATTTCTTCCAAAAAAAAACGAATACACGTTTATTATCGGTTCTGATCAGCTTGCAACATTCCACCAGTGGGGAGAATATAAAGTTCTCATTAAAAAGATGCCCTTTTTGATTTTTCCAAGATATGGATACCCCAGCGAACCGCTTTATGAAAACATGATGGTGCTCGGACACAAATCCCTTATTGCCAGCAATATATCTTCCACAAAGATCCGTGATCGTATTCATATGCGCCTCTCTATCAGTATGTTTGTGCCGCAAGGTGTTGAAGAATATATTCAAACACACACTTTGTATTTGTAATTTAGGTAAAGTTTTTGTTGTTGACAACCATGAAGTATTACGTTATACTTCATGGTATATGAACATGAATCTCTTGAGGGTTTACGAAAAAAAGAAACTATTTGATGCAAAAAAGCCGTTCTCAAAAACAGTCGTTGCTAATATGAACGATTGGTTTAAGGTCGAACTGACGTACACATCCAATGCCATTGAGGGCAACACTTTGTCTCGACAGGAAACCGCGCTTGTCGTTGAAAAGGGGATTACTGTTGAAGGGAAGACTGTTCAAGAGCATCTAGAAGCTATCAATCACGCGAAAGCATTTGATTTTATTCAAACGCTCATACATGGATCACATAAAAAAATTACTGAGCAGGAGGTATTGGAAATTCATAAAATTATTTTACAGGGGATTGATGATCTAAATGCAGGAAGATATCGGACAGTTGCAGTTCGGATTGCTGGATCAACTGTGATTTTGCCAAACCCAATGAAGGTGCCAGAGCTGATGGAAGAATTTATTATTTGGCTCAATGGTGCAACAAAAGACATTATTGATATTGCAGCAGAAGCACATTTCAAATTTGTTTGCATTCATCCATTTGTCGATGGAAATGGGAGAACAGCACGACTCCTTATGAATTTGATTTTGATGCAAGCTGGATTTCCGCCCGCTATTATAAGGAAAGAAGATCGGATGCAATATATTACTAGTATTGAACGTGCACAGATGACGAAAGACACATCCGCGTTCAAAGAAATTATTTATGAGGCAGTATCTCGGTCGCTCGACTTGTTTTTTGAAAAAGAAGAACCGCAAACAACAGCGTTTCTAACCATAGGTAAGCTTGCAAAGGCGACAAATGAAACTGTGGCAACAATTCGGTATTGGACAAAAGAAGGGTTATTACCAGTTGCAAAACGATCTAATGGTGGATATCAACTGTATGCGTCTGATGTAATTCAAAAAATAGAACAGATTCGTGTGTTTCAAAAACAACAGAGACTTACAATCGAAGAGTTAAAAAAGAAACTATAACAATACTTTCAAATTGAAATTTTTTATGAAAAGTATAGATGTACAACAAGAGGTTGGTAGAATAGTCGCTTTTATTAAAAAGACATTCAACCAGGCCGGCTTCTCGGACGCTGTAGTTGGTCTTTCGGGTGGAATTGATTCTGCGGTATCATTCGCCCTTGCGGTACAAGCATTAGGAGTTGACCACGTGTATCCCATTCTTCTTCCATACGGAGCGTTAAGCACAAAAGGAGTATTGGATGCGATGAAAGTTATTGAGGTGAGTCACATTCCACTTACTCATGTGGTTCGGATTGATATCCAACAAGCGGT
>CAYRFA010000027.1:2693-9042 GCA_964423435.1 uncultured Gammaproteobacteria bacterium
ATTCCAGATGAAATTATTCAAAAACCCCCATCAGCCGACCTCTGGCCCAAACAAACAGATGAAGGTGAATTCGGTTTTACGTACAAAGATGCAGATGAGATACTGTTTTTGATTTTTGATCAAGATAAATCAGAGGAATATGTCCTACAAATTGGGAAATCTCACCAACAAGCGACAACGGTTCTATCGCGTCTAAAAGAAAATAATTTTAAGCGGTTATTGCCACATAATATTAGCATGTTATAATTGTTTTATTATACATATGTTAGAAGCTAAAGAAACAAAAAAACCAGGCGATGAAGGAAAAGGATTTATAAGAAAAAAGATAGAGCAAGCGCTTCGGTCTTTAAGTGGAAAGAAAGAGGAAGGTGCGTCTTCACAAACATCAATAGCTAAAGTAAAAGCTGAATCAAGAGAAATTACAAACGGGCTTCAGGATAATGCTACAGAAACAGAGACGAAATTAAAAGCATTACCCAAAGAACAAATAACTATGCCTGAGGCGAAGCAGAATTTGTCAGAAGCAGCTGCCACAACAAGGGGTCGAGAGGTAATGAAGTTGTTGCAAATTTCTGAATCAGATCTTATTCATAGTCCAAATGCAGCAGCACTTGTTGCGCGCATTGCAGCAGCACCACAAGAGCTGCAAAATGACCCACATTATCTTATGGCTGAAGGAGCAAAGTTGTTTTGGTCAACACAGTGGGCCAGTATACCACACGAGGAGCATATGGAAATCCGTAAGGTGCTTGTGAAAATTCGAGAAAGAGTTGAGGTATTGCGTTCAAGTTCTCCTGATTTTGCACACATAGAACAAGACACAGTGCAATATGCCTTAGTACCAGAAGCAAGAATGGGAATGGCTAGAAGGGGACCAAGGGGTGTTGGTGGAACAGTTCGAGGAGAAGATATATATAGAGAAGTTACCCTTGGTTTGGATGCGCAAATTGCAAGCTTACCAAAAGAGTATAGAGGTTATTTGGAGCAGGCAATAGTTTTTATAAAGAGTCCAGACGTTGTAATTAATAGAAGAAATATTGATCGTCACTTATCTGACTTAGATACAATGCGTCGAAAATATAAAGGAGATCCCAAAAAACCTCAATTAACAGCCGCACAAGAACGACTTATTGACGAAATTCATCAAAGACTTGAAAGGGCTGATCAAAAATTGGACCAAATTGTGGAACAAAAAAACTATGTGCCCAACAAGATATATATAAATCCAGAAATCGCCGTTAAAAGTGGATTTGACCCCATTGGCATAAGTGATGGTATTCTCGATGAAGCGCTTGTTGCAATGTTTGAGAGCGGAGAAGGAAGCGCAACCGCAAAGCAAGCATTGGAGAGATTAGATCAACTTCAATATGTTTTGTTTGATCCATCGTTTGACATACGGAGAGTTGAAATAATGACTCCTGATGGAAGAGCATTCACTCCTCAAGAGCAAAGTGATCTTATGGAAAATAGAAGAATTTTTTTAAATGCCCAAAAACACCAAAAAGAACGTTTTGCACGAGACTTTACAATACGACACAAAACTGCAAGATTCTGGGGTCCGTGGAAGGATGCTGCCGGACTAGACGATAAAAGACTTCTTGATTATATCAATTATCAATCAGATGAAGATGATTTTTTTGGTCTTGATGGGTGTTATGGAGCTTTAGTTGGTCGTTTTCGTAGAGCCTGTGCAATAAATTATGAAAACATGATTTTGGATGAACACGGCCAAGCAAGAGGATATGATCCAGTCTTTTTTCAAAGAGCGATAGATCGAACCATTGGTGAGTTTGAAAAGAGCACAAGAAATAGAGACAGATTTATTAAATATAGAAAAGGAGAATTTTTAAAAGAAAGAGTCGGTTCAACAGATGAGGGGGCGACATTTGAACCAAAGTTAACATTTGAAACACCAGAAGAAGAAAAAGCCCACTGGGACAAAGAATGGAAATTAGCCTGTCGTTCAATTGGTCATTTGGGAAAAGTAAGAATGATTATGAGTTTTGAGAAATTTAATATCGATTCTCGTTTTGCTGCACCAAAATGGTCACAAAGCCAGCGTGACATCGCAAGTGACTTTTTAGAAAAACAAAAAATATTGCGACTTTCTCATCCATATGAAAACAATCTCATGCAATGGAACACTACTGGATTACAGATGACTGAGCTAGAGAGAGCTAATATTCGGCATAGAGCAGAAATAATGCTTGAAACAATGCCAGGCGCCTTGGAACACGGCACAGAATGGGCACATGAAATGTGGGACCGAATTGAGATGTGGAAAAGAGGTGGATTATCCCCAGAAGAACAAAAAGTATTATTTGGACAAATTGATGGGTTGTTTTATTTTACTCCCGATCCTTTAAATCGTCCTCCAGATCCATCAAGTGGTAAAAAAGATACCCAGATGGGTGAATGGATTAGAAAATTGAAATGGGAACGATTAGAAAAAGAAACGCAAATTTATACAGGAATGCGATTAAATCAACGCTTTAATTATAATCCATATTATATGATGTGGGAGAGTGGCTATAGAAGAAGTGTGTTTAACAGAGCTTTATCAAATACGTTGGCATTGACAGATAAGGTGGCTGGTAAAATTGGAGGTACTGTTGAAAGAAAAATGGATGGAGTATTTGATGCGGGTAGAATCGTTGGGGCCTATACAACATATAATTATGACTTAACTTCAGGTAATATTCATGGAGCAGAAACGAGGTTATTAAATGAAATAGCACCAGTTGCTCATACCAGACCACACGATTTGATATTTGCCTTAAAAGAAGGGCACTCTTCAAGCTTGAGACAACCCGGGGTTGAAGCAGAACTTGTAGGGGATCACGAGGGTGGATTTATGGGTGCATACCATGAAATTGCTTTGTCTTTTGAAGAAATACGAGATGGCCTTCTTGAACGGACATTTCATACGCAAATAGATTACTATCGAGGACTTACTGGACTAGATGGTGTTCAAAGAGAAGTTGCTACCCAATGGTTTCGAGAAAAGTATGGTGATAACGCGGACCAACAAATGCAATGGTATTTTGGTTCAATGGAACGAATGTCAAAATATCTTTTAGGTCCTAATCCAAACATTGTAGAACCTCATCCACATCTATCAACAACCAAAGAAAAACTACGATATATTTTATTAGGAAATATTGGACAAAAAGAGCAAGGGTTGCCTTTCGGACATCTGAAGGACCTTGCTAATCCAGGTTATATACCAATGTTAAGTAAAGGAAGATGGGATGATTATCCATATGAATGGCTTCAAGAACCAGGGCGAATATTGGGAATGATTGATCCTAAAGGAGAGCATGTCTTGTCTCAAAATATGCCGAGTCTTACCGAAGATATGCCACGCCTTGAGGAGGAAATACTTCGTCTCACTCAACAACTAAGCAGTGTTGGAGATGAACAAAGCGGCGAGTGGAGAAGAATGATGAGAGATGGAGCAAACGCACAAGGAGCAGCAATGTTTGAGGCTGACACCATGGGAGATGATGATAAAAAATATCTAGAAGCAACACAAAAGAAAAATAGTGCAATGGCTGGATATCAAGGTGGAGATGCCGCTGCTCTTAGTACAGATGTTGCGGCGGCAGCTAGACTTCGAACGATGAAAGTAAAACCTGGATACGGACCATTTTTAGAAAAGATGAAAGGCGCATGTGAGATGAGTCAATATGGTCCCCCTAATTTTAAAGCACTATCCGCTGATGAAGCTCATACAAAACTCAATGAAAGTAGAGGTAAAACATTTGGCAACGCCATGAACGTCCCCTCAATTGAGCGCGTGTTAGAGGTAGATGAGGCGGTTGCAGGAATTTCAAATTGGGATAAAGTGTTTAAAGTATTAGGATATATACCAGTTGTTGGTCAGGCAACCCGTGCATTAGAAGTTTCATTGGGCCATGCGCGATGGGGAAGACTAAAGGAACGATTAAATAGCACATTTGCAACAGGTGTTATTAAACATAAGGGCATACTAACAGTTCCTTTTGTCATATTAGCTATTGGAGCGGTTATAATCGCTGAACTATCAAGATCTGATGGTGGGGAAGGGAAATCGAAACCACATCCATAACAATTCTTCTAGGCGTGCTTATCATCTTTTTTTCTAAATGCTTTCATTGTTTCGTGTGAAGTATAGAATTGGTATCCTTGCATGAGTAACTGCACTGGTTGTGTGAATACCGAGGCAACACCACCAAGACCAGCTTGCATGCCACCTTTCGATTTAAATGCTTCTTGAATTTGTTTGCCAATATTCGGAATTGCAAAAAGTATACCAAGGGCAACCAACGCACCGATGCTTGTTGCTGAATAACTTGTTAGGCCAACATAAGGAGGGGCCCAGAGTCGATCCACTGAAGAATTTGAAAGTTGCATAAACACAGATGCTAATAGAAACATAGCAGCGGATGCTGGAAAGATGAGAATATTAGCTATAAGGTTTTTAAACCATGATCCAAATGCATCATTGCCAGGAACAGCTCCCATAACAAGTTGGAGCGGGGCGAAGATAAGGGCAAGAATAATTTTTATATACGTACTTAAAAAGAAAATAAAAAGTCGTATTGAAAGTAAAAGCATTGCCAGACCAACAAGCAATGCAAATATGACCCCAGACATTCCAATCACAAATACAGCAATGCCCACAAACACAGCATCAAATGTTGCCGCTAGAGCTATTCCAACTATTGTTCCAATAGAACCAGCAGTAAGATTAACTGTTGTTGCATCTGCTCGAAAACCAAGGAGTCGCAGAGGTAATTGCCAAAAATCAACTGATGAAAATACGACATTGAGTAAATTACCTGATATATATTTACTCGCAGTGACATCTGGAGGCAACATGCCCGTAGATTGGAAAACACCAATGCATATTGCGATAAGTAGATACATAAAATCTATCGCGATGCCAACAATTGCGTAAGAGAATGTTATAAGAAGAAGAGTAATAATAATTCTTGGTAATGCATTTTGGACAGTGACAACGGTTTTTGGATCTATTTTTTTTCGAAACATAACAAGAAAACCAATAACTGTCATGACAACTGCCAAAAGAAGATATGCGATATTTCTTAGTGCTTTCCATATAGGAAGAAGAGCTGATAATCCGCTAAATCCGATTCCCTGCGCTTGTACTTGTTTTGGTAGAAAACCGAGCGTTTGTCCTGCGTCTTGTATAAAGGCGTATGTATTAGCTGGGGGATTGGAATAAATTATTCCTATATATGACGCAATATTTTTTATTGCGCTTTGACTTAAAAGTTGTTGGTTATATGGCGTCATTCCTGTTTCAGTGGTGGTTATTCCAGGAACAGGACCAATAATGCGGCGTATTAGATCTGAGTAATTATTTGTATTGACGTTGGAGACGTGTGCAGCTGCATTGACGTCTCCGCCTTGAGCCGATTGTATGCTTTCTGCATACCCCTGGTCATACCAACCCGTCGCTGCATCTTGAGCTAATATAGGGTGAGAAATCACAGCGCTCGTCAGAATGCTAAGGAAAAGAATAAAAATTATTCGGGCAAACCGATTCATAGTGTTATTATCTGTTACTTCGTGCTTTTGCGTCAAGGTTGTAGTTGAAAGGAAAATGTTGTGATGTTAATGCCGGTAAATCGTTCAATAAGCCTGAGGATAAGATAGCTTCCTATAAGAACTAAAAGTCCCGCGAATGCTCCTGTTATTGTTCCTTTTGCCTTTTCCAGTTTTTTTTGATCTCCTCCTGAAAAAAGAAAAGACATGCCTCCTACAACAAGCATGATAAAAAGGACTACTCCTGAAAATACAACAACTGCGCGGATGACATTGGCAATAACTGATGTCAGCGATCCAATGGTTGCTATATCTGCTGGTTCATCTCCAATAGATTGGAGTTCTTTCCACTGTTGTGCTTGAGCAAGCAAATGTTGCATATATCCCTAGTATATCAAAAATCCCGCAAAGCGGGACTTTTGAAAAATACGTCAATAGTCTTAATACGGTTTTGGGAGATTGATTCCTTGCGAACCAATGACGTTGATACCCAAGAAATTCTGAACAAGTGCCATCACAGCCCATGCAGCGCCCACGATAATAAGTCCAACGATTGCGTGTGTAATCTTATTTCGTGCTGTTTCCATATGGGTTTTGTCTCCCCCTGAGGTGATCCACTGGATGCCTCCTAAAATAAGATACAAAAATGCCATGAGTGCAGCCAGTATAAGAAGCGTGCCAACAATAGCACTGATCAGTTGACCAACATCTGTAATACGAACACCAGCTGGTTGTGCAACAGTTAAATCAGCTGCAAATATTTTAAACATACGTCACCTCCTCATGGTTACTACTA
>CAYRFA010000028.1:0-8980 GCA_964423435.1 uncultured Gammaproteobacteria bacterium
TTTAAATAGCTCTGGATAGCTTAAATAAGAACAATCCATGATTGACATTACCCTAGAAGCACTCACAAAACGTGGTATGTAATGCGTTGGCGAAAATACCACGTCAGCTTTTGGTTTATCTCGGATCAAAGCGAAAGGAAATCCAATAAAGGTCCATAATTTTTTGGGTTTCACAATGTGGTATGTCCACCACGATGTTTCTCTTGGCATGTCAGATCGTGGAGCTTGGGGAAGATAGACTCGAAAGAAAATGTGGGAGTAAAATAGATCTTCTTTTCGAATAGCGTACATCCGAGTTAATATTTCATACGCATACCGACCGATGCCTACTCGATGTTCAACATTTGCCTCATACCCGTCAATTGAAATTATCATAGATTTATTAATTATACCCAGGATACACAACTAAAAGTTTGCGCTCTTGCACATGTAATAATTCAATAACATCCTTTTTCGTTGCTTCTGAGTCACATAATATAAGAGCATTCTCCTTGATAGCGTGTTTTAACCGTTGTTTCTGGGTTCGGATAATCACTTCTGGAAAACTTTCCGGAAAACGAAGAAAACTCACATCGTGGATCGTTGTCATTCCCACAACTCCGCCAAGCGGTGGTTGAGTCCAGTCACTTGACCAAAAAACATCTAAGGGGCCAGTAAACCAGGTAATTGGCACAATATGAAGTACATTCCATAAGAAAGTCAAAAGAGTTGGAGGAATTGGAATAATGACAGATCGGGTCTGGGGAGCGTGCTTTTGAACGAGACTAACAAATCGAGAAAGGGCCTTTTTTTGCCGTAGGGTTCCACCAAAAAGAACGTACTCATGCTCTGGAGCCAGGCGGGTCATGCTTAATACCATCTCTTTGACATACCGCCCAACACCAGATCCTTCATAGACGACTTGGCTTATATCAATACCAATGCGCATACCATAAGTATAGCGTATTTAGGGTGTCTTAAGCACATAATATGTTGATCTTCCTTTTCCTTTACGTTCAATATATTCAAGATCAATAAGTTTCTGAAAATCCATATTTCTTGTTGCTTTAGCACGATTGGTCAAACGTGCATAATCACGATTAGTAATAAAATTATGCTTATGTATATAATCAAGAATACGCTGATGATATGCGTCAAGTCGTGTCTCAGGTGTTTTACTTGCCTCTGGCAAACGTTTGGTCAATCGAAGAAGCTCATCTATTATTCCTTCTGTAAAATACTCTAGCCACTTGGTAAAATCTATCTGCTTACTTAGTTCATTATAATCTCCGTATTCACCTACCATCTGAAAATACTTCGTCACATTTTGATTGTAATAGTTCTCAAAACTAAACAAGTTAAACGTATCAAGACCCATCTGAGCAAGAAGAACTTTTGTAGCAATTCTTGTCGTTCTTCCGTTTCCATCCATAAAAGGGTGGATAATAACCATTTGTTTATGAAAAATACCGGCAATAATAAGCGGGTCAATATGACCATTATTCTTGGTTACAAAAAAAACAAGGTCTTTCATTAATTCTTCAATTTTTTCTACATCTGGTGGCAGATATACGACTTGGCCTATTCGCGGATCATTTACAACAACCGGCTTCTCGCGAAGCCTTCCTGATTCATAGGGCGGCAATAAACCATCGATAACCTGCCTATGAATATCTAAAATCAACTCGAGTGTCAAAGTAGCATCATTTGATTTAATTCGGGTATTTAAACGTATCAATGCCTGATTGTAGTTCAATACTTCCCTTTCACTGTTACGGATATTTTCTGGTTTGGATTTAAGGATCTTTTTAACTTCTGTTAACGGTAAAGGGTTACCTTCGATGCTTGTTGATGCATGAGCGGATATTGCCCGTGCGGTTTTTTCAAACTCTGCAAGAACAAGTTTGGGAAATCGACGACTGTTCAAATTCAACACCAGAGAATTAATACGCTTAATATTTGCCAGAAGCTGATCTGAAATAACATACTTGGGTAAAAACATATATAGACGAATAATAGACGATTATTGGACGATTGTCAAGTTCGTATATTTACTATCAATGATAGTAAATCATATCTTACGGTATCGTGTCGTTGCGCCCTGACCAATCCGTTCTATCATTTTTAATTCTAATAATTTATTGATGACCTGATTTATCGTCGGCCTTGGAACACTTGTTTCTTTCGAAATTTCTCTCGGCGTTGTTTCAGAAACTTTTTCCACATAGTACCATACGATAAGTTGCTTTGGCGAAAGAATTGTTTCGATATTTGTTTGTGTCAGTAGTTGTATTGCCATCTGAGATTGCATTATGAGTATATCCAAAAAGAAATTGATCCAGGATGATATATCAGGTTTTTGAGTTCTCAAAGTCTTTTGACTTTTCCGAAGGGCCAAATAATAATCTGGTTTGTTATCTTCAATTAGCTTTTCGTGAGACACATAAGGTATATATGTATATCCCTGTTTCAGGAGCAACAGATTTGTCAATATTCTTGAAAGCCGACCGTTCCCATCTTCAAACGGATGAATATTAAGAAATTCGACAAGAAAATTAGCGATAACTAAAAGTGGGTGGTACTTATTTTGTTCAAGTGCTATTTTGGTCCAATCCACAAGATCAATCATTTCCTTTGGTGTTAAATAAGCTTTTGTTGTTTCAAAAAGAATTCCGATTGATTCACCCGCTTCGTTAATCATTTGTACAGCATTTTCCTTTTTCTTATACTCACCTCTATGCGTTACATCTTTTTCCACATATTTCAGTAATTCTTTATGAAAATGTTTGATAACACTCTCATTAAACAACAGTGACTCCCAGGAATTAAACAAATTTTGAAGTAGTTCATAATATCCACGAACTTCTTGTTCATCCCGATTGCTAAACTTTTGGATTGATATGCCTCGGAGCATTTTTTCAATATCTGCATCAGACAATTTCGATCCTTCAATACGGGTAGAAGCTCCTGTAGAAGTGACTAGTACGGACTGTTTTAATCGACCAAGAACTTGAGGGCTGAGCTTTGTACTTCCTTCCCATTTACCCTTGATAGCTTCAATCTGAGTAATCTTAAGCCAAATGTCTTGAGAGATGTGTTGTAGTCGAAAATCGAATATATCGTTCATATATATAAGATTATATAAGATTATATAAGATCTGTCAAATTTCGTGCTCGGAAGCCTTACTCTTTATACCCATTTGGGTGCTTGGAGTGCCATGCCCAGGCTGTTTCAATGATAGATTCAATAGTTTTGTATTGTGGTTCCCATCCAAGGATTGCCTTTGCTTTGGTATTATCTGCATATATCGCATCAGGATCACCCGCTCGTCGTTCTTTATATTGAATATTAAGCGTTTTTCCTGTTACTTTTTCAACTGCTTTAAGTACCTCTAAATTTGAATACCCTTTTCCTACTCCT
This sequence comes from uncultured Gammaproteobacteria bacterium, assembly GCA_964423435.1. Classification (GTDB taxonomy): domain Bacteria; phylum Patescibacteriota; class Microgenomatia; order UBA10105; family UBA927; genus CAIJMI01. The sequence continues at coordinate 3,401 of CAYRFA010000028.1, forward strand.
AAATTGACCGTCAATGATTCTTTAGTTTTGAGTATTGAAGACACGGCTTTTAAATGCGCATCAGCAAGATCAAGTACATGAATATAATCCCGAATACACGTTCCATCTGGTGTATTGTAGTCTTTTCCAAAGACAGAAAATGGCTTTCCAACAATTGCTGCAAGGAGCGCCACTGGAATGATATGAGTTTCCGGCGCATGATCTTCTCCAAGTGACCCGTCCGGCATATCGCCACATGCATTAAAATACCGAAGTTTTGCACTTTTAATTCCATGTAATGTTTCATACCAGTCAATTATCTCTTCGCATGATCGTTTGGACTGAGCGTAAATTGACATCGGACTTATAGGTGACTCTTCTGTCACAGGAAGTGATCTGGGAAATCCATAGACTGCGCATGTTGAGGAGAATATGAGAGTTTTGCAATCATATTTACGCATGGATTCTAAAAGATTCAATGTTCCATTAATATTATTTCTCAAATAGTCATATGGCCGCTCCATGGACTCACCAGCAAGAGCAAATGCGGCAAAGTGAATAACTGCATCAAATCGCTCATCCTGAAATACCGCATCAATTTCGTCTTTGTTACATAAATCTCCAATTATTAAGGGAGTTTTACCCACTGATTCCCTATGACCATTAATCAGGCTATCAAAAACAATGGTTTCGTGACCCTGTGACTGAATATATACATTTGTTATTGATCCAATATATCCAGCACCACCGGTAATTAAGAACTTCATATATTTATTCTTTTCTGACTATATATAGTATTATACTCACAAACACAAAGGCTGCTCCATACCAAGTCATCCGTTCACCCGTAAAAAATATCCAACGAGCAAATAAAGGAATTGCGAGTGCAAAGCATAATAGTCCAGCGTATACAAACCAACTTTGTTTACGAACGATAAGAAGTACCGTTAACACAATAAGAAATCCGATATCTTGAGGCTTCATGCGTTTTTATAATACTCAATTGTTCTTTTGAGTCCCTCATCAACTGTTACGATAGGTTTCCATCCGAGGAGTGTTTGTGCTTTTGTAATATCCGGTTTTCTTTGTGTCGGATCATCTTTTGGAAGTTCAGCGTACACAATTTCTGATTTTGATCCGGTCATCGTTTTAATTTTGTTGGCCAAATCAATCATGGTATATTCCTCGGGATTGCCGATATTGACTACCTCCCCTTTTGTGTTATTTCCAAACATTAACGCCATAAGCCCAGCAACCTGGTCTGATACATAACAAAAAGAGCGGGTTTGTTTTCCATCTCCATACACCGTTAACGATTTTCCTTCTAATGCTTGGTTTATAAAGTTAGATATAACTCTTCCATCGTCTTTTCGCATATTTAGTCCGTACGTATTAAATATGCGTGCAATTCGACCATCAACTCCTTTGTTTCGAACATACAACATGGTCATCATTTCACCAAATCGTTTTGATTCATCGTAGCAAGCCCGTACACCATTAGGATTGACATTTCCCCAGTATGTTTCTTTTTGAGGGTGCTCTTTTGGATCTCCATATACTTCACTTGTAGACGTAAACAAAAACTTTGCCTTATATGCTTTTGTAAATTTCAGTAAATTTCTAGTTCCGATGGAATTAACAAGAGCCGTCTCCTCGTCATATTTTTGGTAATCAGGAACAGATGCGGGCGAAGCGAGGTGAAATACATAATCGACGTTGGGAAGAACGGGCATATCATTTGTCACATCCCATTTAATGAAGGTAAAATCAGAATTTGTTTTAAATTCCTCTATGTTTTTTTCAGAACCCGTAAGAAGATTGTCTACACAAAAAACTTTATGGCCAATTCCTAAAAGCGCTTCACAAAGATTTGAACCAATAAACCCCGCTCCACCGGTCACAACACTGACTTGTTTTATTGTATCCATATATGTAATTGTAGCATAGCATAAGAATGATATAATAGAAGACGTTATGAACCAAACACAGGTATTAAAAAAGTTAAGCGGAGAAAAACGATTAGAACAGGCTTTTAAATTATCCGATTTTGTCAGGGAACTAACACTGCGCAACGTCCAACTCTTATATCCTCACCTTTCCAAAAAAGATCAACTCATGAAATTGCAGGAAAGAATCCAATATGGATAAGATATTCGGACAACGTGATCTTCTTCTGTATTTTTCACATATTTTATCAAAAAATAGTATTCCTTATTTATTAACCGGAAGTTTCGCTGTATCCTATTATGGGTATCCACGAGCCACCCATGATATTGATTTTATTATTGAAATTGTTAATGAAAAATCAGCAAAAATAATTCATGTCATTCATTCCCTTAAAAAAACCTTTACGTTTGCCTCAAGTGTTGATCAAAAATCAATAACTACTCCAACTTCTTTCAATCTTTATCATGGAGTGACAGGAATAAAAATTGATTTTTGGGTTGTTGATAAAAAAGAATTTTTTGAAAAATACTCTCGTCGGAAAATAATGACCATCAACAATCAGGACATATCACTGGTTTCTCCTGAAGATTTGATCCTTAATAAACTAAAATGGTGCAAAGAGGTATTCAGTGAAAGGCATCTTAGAGATTGTATCGGTATTTGGAAAATCCAAAATAAAAGATTAGATAAAAAATATCTTACAAAAAAAGTGAAAGAATACGATGTGTCAACATTGTACGAAAAAATAAAAATTTCCCCGTACGAATAATTCAAATCAATTTATTTTGTCTTGACTATTAAAAACCTTTCATCTTCATAGACAACCTGATAGAGTTGTCGTAATTTTATCTCATCAACAACGTATGGAAAATCGCTTTTTTGCCATTTGGGGACTAGGAGGTATGAAATACCAGATTCTTCAATTGCTTTCGTATCGCCGTTATAGAATTTTTGAACATCCTGAATGCTCCGTTTCTCCCATCCGACATTTCCAAAAAAGCCATAATAATTTTTTCGACCCGCAAGCACAACTGGATCAATCATATCTTTATACGAGATAAAGATTGCGTTTTTTAGCGTTTTCTTTTGAATCCAAGTGATAACAGAGATATTTTCAGAACTAATCATGGGATATGCAAATTCATTTTTCACAGCCAGCAAATCTACCACTCCTGATATGGTTAGTACAAAAAAAAGAACGCATGATAGAATTTTTACAATAAATGATTTTCTATTCCATATCCAGACAAGACCAATTGCAGCGAGTATATTTATCGGAATAATAAAAAGAGATAAAAACTTTTGATCAAATCCCCGTTGTTGATATCCAGCAAAAACACATAAGAGAACAAATACAACAACCATTGGAAAAAAGGCGCGTCTCTCTTTTCCGATCGTTATATATCCAACATATGAAACGAACGGTAATAACGTAAGATTCTCCCAAAGGTATTGCCAAACAGACCATGTTGCATGACCCGAAGTCATCGCACTTGCAACCATATAATTAATAAACTGTAAAGATGATTTAATTGTCGCTATATATGGAATGAGTAAAGAGGCACAGACTACACTAACTAATAGTAAAAAAACTATTCCAGCCTTCACTTGTTTATAGACAAAAAACAAAATGAAAATAGAAAGAGTAATGACTATAAATAACACCATGTTCCAGTAAAACATCGCTCCAACGAATGCCCCGATAATTACTATCATATGTAATGGAATTTTTTTTGCATTTTGTAAAATTTTCCAAACAATGACGTATAAAATTAATCCGAGAGCAATCCCAAAAGTCAAATGCCGTTGATTAATGTAGTTATTAAGCGTCATAAAAATGGAAATAGTTGATCCATCAAAGGGGCCGGCATAAGGGTATGTAGGAATTTGCCATAATTCTTTCATGGTGGCGAGCGATATTCCCTTTTCTCCGATATATTTCCAAAAGGTAATGGTCGGATGAGTCAGCGTCAACAATACAGCTATCCATCCGACACTTGACTTATTTCCAAATAGCTTTGGTATGCTGTAAATAACAACCAAAAGAGTTGTAAATGAAAGGATGCTCGGAATATTCATAGCAAATACAAGAGGGATGCCAAAATATTCCCAAATGCCCACATAAAAATTAAAAAAGAAATGATAAAAAAATGGTAAACCTGATTGAAAAGGCGACATAAAAGGAATATTATCCCCCCAGGAAAACGAACGAATAAGACCGAGAGCGTGTCCGAAATCGAATATGTTATTGCTGCCGACAAACAATAAGCCTGATGCATCTCCACGGAACGTTTTAAACATGAGCCAAGAACTGAAACTGCATGCGAAAAGCAAAAAAACTTCTTCCTCAAACGAAAATGATAGTCTTAAGCGTCGTCTATATCGAATACTTACAATAGCTAATAGTGCAGTTGTTGTTGTTGTTCCCCAAAACAATGGTTGGCCTGTAACTACAAACGCACAAGAAAGAATGTAGACAATGGGAATAGCAATAGCAGTACCGATAAGAAACGCTCCTGCCAACAAAAAAAGATTAAGAGATTTTGGACTAGTACGTTCCATCGCAAGATATCCGACATACCACGAAAGAAGAATAAAAATAATAAGTATCAAGGCCATACAACGAAAATAATAGCAACAATAAGAACGACCACACTGATAAACACTCCAATATTTGCATAAAACTGTTGCGTTTGGACTATATCAGGAATAGTTATTTTCATCTCTTGAAATTTCGGATTTTCAAATACAGCAAGATTGTAAAACCGCTCATCTCGTAAAAATCCTTTGTTTGATAGTTCTTCGATTATGTTGTTTCTCATCACGGAATCATATGTATAATCATTTAAGAAAATTCTTCTATTTACGTCCAGAGGCACTATAATGTATTTTATGCTTGAATCAATCGTCTCCGCATCGGTTGAAGTCACTATTGGATGAACATCAGAATAATATGCAAAATTTTCTTTTTGAGGAATCCATAGCGTTCGTGACGGAACTCCATCCGTTATGAGTTTATCTTTTAGTTGTATATATTCGTCCGGTAAACGGATTGGTCTGAAATTCCCTCTCACCTCACCGGTAAACACTGCCCGAAGTGTTATCAACCAGAATATACCAAATAACACGTATACAAAATATTTATGTATCTTTGAAAGAGTAAAGGGAATAAGAATCGAATATCCAATGGCAATCAACAGATAAAATTTTGTCGGATCGCGGAACATGATAAATCCGGGAATATGTTGAAAACACCAAAGAAATATTCCTCCAAACGGGGGCTGTGTCCCTTTTGCCAAAAAAGCTCCGATAAGAGCGAGCAAAGCGAAAAATACTATTTGTTTTTTATTCTTAGCTCGATGTATAAATAATAACGAAAGAAAAGCTACTAATGGAATGATAAGAAATTCAGCCTGCAAAAAATATACTTTTCCAAACAAATTCTCCGGCCAGTTCGGATGAAGAAACGAAATAGTATGGGAAAAGTCCGCAACGCTTAAAAATTTGAGCATTCCAGGATTTGTAAAATCCTCCCCCATAACTGAAGGACCGGTTCGCGTCACAATTGTTGGCAATATCCAAAATGAATGAATAAGAGCTGCAACAAGTAATGAAATACCAATTTTCAAAAAATGAAATGTTTTTGTAAATATC